>NZ_LSIX01000387.1:0-15994 GCF_001556475.1 Methylobacterium sp. CCH5-D2
CGCGGCAGCCGGATCGACCCGGAAGCCCGCAACCGCCGGCAGGCCTTCGAGGAGGGGCTTGGCGAAATGATAGCCCTGGAACAGGCCGACGCCGAGCCCGCGCAGGGTCTCGCACTCCGCCGCGGTCTCGACGCCCTCGGCGAGCACCGTGACGCCGAGCGCCCGCGCGATCGCGATCAGGCCGGCGACGATGGCCTGACGTCCGGCATCCGCGTCGATGCCGCGCAGCAGGTCCATGTCGATCTTGATGAGGTCCGGCCGGAAGTTCGCGAGCAGGGAGAGGCCCGCGAAGCCGGCCCCGAAATCGTCGAGCGCCGTCAAGAAGCCCTGGCGCCGGTAGGCGGAAACGATATTCCGGACGTGCGCGGTGTCGCGAAAGCGCTCGTTCTCGGTGAACTCGAACATGATGCGCTCGTGCCCGAAGCCGACGCGGCGGGCCGCCTCCAGCGAGGCGCGGATGCAGGCGTTGGGTTCGTAGACCGCGTTCGGCATGAAGTTGATGGACAGCCGCTCCGCCCCGCCGCGCGGGAACAAACGGCCGGCCAGCTCGATCGCCTTCACCCGAGCCGCTTGGTCGAAGCGGTAGCGGGTCTCGTCCGTCACCCGGTCGAGGATCGTGCCGGCGCCCTGGCCCTCGGGCCCGCGCACCAGCGCCTCGTAGCCCCAGACCGTGCCGGCCCGGAGGTCGAGGATCGGCTGGAACGCCATGGTGAAGGCGAAGTCGAGCTCCGCGCCGTCCCGGCAGGCACGGCAGGCTTGGGCAGTCTTCATGGCACAGTTTTTCTCTCGTGCCCCCGGCCGCGACCATGGCCCGGCAACCTCACCGAAACCTTAAGACCCGCCCCTGCCAGACGCGAGGACGTGAGATGGATCTGAAGAACTTCCGCTTCGAGACCGATGCCGACGGCGTCGCGCTGGCGACCTGGGACATGCCGGGCCGCTCGATGAACGTCATCACCGAGGGGGTGATGGATGATCTGGCCCAGATCGTCCAGATTGTATCTGAAGATGCTGCGATCAAAGGTTGCGTCATCACCTCGGGCAAGGACAACTTCTCCGGCGGCGCCGACCTGACCATGCTGCAGGGTCTCGGCCGCGCCTACGAGGAGCTGCGGGCGACGGCGGGCGAGGAGGCGGCGATGGTCCGCTTCTTCGAGGAATCGCGCCGCCTCTCGCTGCTGTTCCGGCGGCTCGAGACCTGCGGCAAGCCCTTCGCGGCCGCGATCAGCGGCATCTGCCTCGGCGGCGCCTTCGAGCTGGCGCTGGCCTGCCATCACCGCGTCGCCTCGGACGATCCCAAGACCCGCGTCGGCCTGCCGGAGATCAAGGTCGGCCTGTTCCCGGGCGGCGGCGGCACCCAGCGCGTCGCGCGCCTGATGCAGACGGGCGACGCCCTGCAGATGCTGTTCAAGGGCGAGCAGATCCGGCCGCAGATGGCCAAGGGCATGGGTCTCGTCCACGCCGTCGCGCCGAAGGACGAGATCGTCGCCCAGGCCAAGGCGTGGATTCTCGGCGGCGGCTCGGCCGTAGCGCCCTGGGACGTGCCGAAGTTCAAGGCGCCGTCCGGCAAGGTCTACTCGCCGGCCGGCATGATGATCTGGCCGCCCGCCAACGCGATCTACCGTCGCGAGACGCACGACAACTATCCGGCCGCCAAGGCGATCCTGGCCTCGGTCTACGAGGGCCTGCAGCTGCCGATGGACCTCGCCCTCAAGGTCGAGAGCCGGTACTTCGCGATGATCCTGCGCACCAGCGAGGCGCAGGCGATGATCCGCACCCTGTTCATCTCGATGGGCGAGCTCAACAAGGGCGCGCGCCGGCCCAAGGACGTGCCGCCCACCGCCCTGAAGCGGGTCGGCGTGGTCGGCGCCGGCTTCATGGGCGCGGGCGTCGCCTACGTCTCGGCCAATGCCGGGCTCGACGTGGTGCTGATCGACCAGTCGATCGAGGCGGCCGAGAAGGGCAAGGCCTACGCCCACAAGCTCGTCACCGACCAGATCAACCGGGGCCGCGCCAAGACGGCCGACCGCGAGGCGCTGCTCGCGCGCATCACGACCTCGGCCGACTACGCCGACCTCAGGGATTGCGAACTGGTCATCGAGGCGGTGTTCGAGGATCCGAAGGTCAAGGCCGAGGTGATCCGTCAGGTCGAGGCCGCGATCGGCCCGGATGCCATCTTCGCCTCGAACACCTCGACGCTGCCGATCAGCGGCCTCGCCGAGGCGAGCGCCCGGCCCGAGCAGTTCGTGGGCATCCACTTCTTCTCGCCCGTCGAGAAGATGATGCTGGTCGAGATCATCCGCGGCCGCGCCACCGGCGACCGGGCGGTGGCGACCGCGCTCGACTACGTCCGCGCCGTGAAGAAGACGCCGATCGTGGTCAACGATTCCCGCGGCTTCTTCGCCAACCGCTGCGTCACGGCCTACCTGCTCGAGGGCCACAAGATGCTCTTGGAGGGCGTCCCGCCCGCGATGATCGAGAGCGCGGGCCGACAGGCCGGCATGCCGGTGGGCCCGCTCTCGCTCAACGACGAGGTCGCGCTGGATCTCGGACTCAAGATCGCCCGGGCCACCGAGGCGCAGCTCGGGCCCGACGCGGTCGATCCCGGCCAGAAGCAGCTCCTGGTCGAGCTGGTGGAGAACCAGGGCCGGCTCGGGCGCAAGAACCGCAAGGGCTTCTACGACTATCCGGAGGGCGCCCCGAAGCGCCTCTGGCCGGGCCTGAAGGATCTTCAGCCGACGCATCTCGATCCGGACGCGGTCGATTTCGCCGAGCTGAAGCACCGCCTGCTCGTGGTCCAGGCGCTGGAGGCCGCCCGCACGGTGGGCGAGGGCGTGGTGGTCGATCCGCGCGAGGCCGATGTCGGCTCGATCCTCGGTTTCGGCTTCGCGCCGTTCACCGGGGGGGCGCTCTCCTACATCGACTTCATGGGCGCGCAGACCTTCGTGGCGCTCGCCCAGTCGCTCGAGGCCAAGCACGGCGCCCGCTTCAGCGTGCCGGAGAACGTCCTGGCGATGGCCCGGGATGGTGGCACCTTCTACGGCACGGCGGGGAAGCAGGCGGCCTGACGGGGCGCCCTTGCCGGTGGGCGTTCGTCGGCTCATCTTGGGGGCATGACGAACGAGCCAGACATCCTGACCAAGTCCGGAGCCCTGTCCTTTCTCGGCAGGGCTCGCTTGCGGGCTGAGCGGCAGGCGCGGGACGGCACGCGGGTCCCGGCAGGCGCGGCCGGCACCGTGGTCGAGATCCTCGGTGGCGGACAGGCCTGCATCGTGGAGTTCGTCGATCCCGTGCAGGCTGTCCTGACAGTGCGGGCCGAAGATCTAACCGCTCTGCGGTAGGCATCTATGGCGTCCGACAGGGTGCTGAGCCGGGTCGATGTCCCGCTGCTCAAGATCACCCGCTATCTCCTCTGTTTTGATAATGGTCCAGAAGCCGCTGCGAAGGCGGCGTTCTTTGTTCGCTTCGGCTTCGATCCGGACCAGCCGGAAGGCTTGGCCTCCGCCCTTCGAGAGCACGCAATCGAGAATCTGATTCGCGAAACTTGGGCCGACGAGTGGGGCATCCACTTCGAGGTGGATGGGCCGCTCCACACGCCCGACGGCCGCGCACCGACGATCAGAACCAGTTGGATGCTAAACCATGGCAGCACCGGCCCGATCCGCTTGATCACGGCCTTCCCGGTTTAGACCGCGTGAACTACGGCACCGCCGCCAGCAGCCCCAGCACCCGCGCCAGATCCGCCGCGTTGTCCGAGAGCAGGTCCGTCACGTCGCCGACCGCGAGCGCCTTCACGTGGCGGCAGCGCATCCCGTGGCGACCGGCCATGCAGGTGCAGCGCAGGCTCAAGGCGCCCGCCCGCTCGTCCAGCGTGACCTCGTAGCGGTTGCCGGTGCTGCCCCGGACGGCGAAGCGCGGGCGTGCGGGCTCCGCCGGCCGGAACGTCCGCAGCGCCCGCTCGGCGATCGGCCCGCGCGGCGGGCGCGGCGGTGGGGGAGGGCCGCCGTCGATCCGGGTGAGCGGCAGGGCGATGGCGCGGCTCAGGCCCGCGATGTCCACCGTCTCCGTCTCGCGCATCGCCGCGAGCGCGATCTCGGCGCAGGCATAGGCGTCGTCGCCCGCGTCGTGGTGGCTGAACCGGATCCCGAGGCGGCCCGCGACCTTGGCGAGCCCGCAGCCGGCGGGATCCGGGAAGACGCGCCGGGCCACCTGCACGGTGCACAGATAGGCCAGCGGCGGCGCCGCCTGCCCGCAGGCGTGGAGCGATGCGCGCAGCACGCCGATGTCGAAGCTGGCGTTGTGCGCCAGGATCGTGCCGGCCGCGAGGTCGGGCATGAACTCCGCCATCACCGCGGCGAAGCCGGGTCGATCCCGCACGTCCGCCGGCAGGATGCCGTGGACCCGGATGTTGCCGGGCGCGAAGCGCAGCTCCGGCGGCCGGATCAGCCGCGATTCCCGCCGGACCACGCGCCTGTGCTCGATCCAGGCGAGGCCGACCGCGCAGGCGCTGTCGCGCCGCTCGTTGGCCGTCTCGAAATCGATCGCGATCGTGGTCATCGGTGGATCATAGCCGGAGCCGGCCTGTCCCGCAGGATCCGGGCCGAAATGGGGTCAGGCGGACGGTTCTGTCAGGTTGCAGACGCGCCATGCGCCGCACGCCCCGTGTGGCCCGGCCGGAACATGGTATGCGCGCGACCGATCTTCGCCTCCCGGAAGCCGAACCCGCCCGTGCACGCCCTCACGATCATCGTCCCGATCTTCGGGATCATCCTGATCGGCTGGGCGGCGGCCGTGGCGGGCCTGCTCTCCGACCGCGTCAGCGACGGCCTGTCCGAGTACGTCTTCGCCGTGGCCGTGCCGGCGCTGATCATCGTCACCCTGACGCGGCCGGGCCTCGATGGCGAGATCGCGTGGTCCTACTGGATCTCGTATTTCGGCGGCGCCGGCCTGTCCTGGCTCGCGGGCTCCCTGATCGCGATGCGGCGCACGGGGATCGGCCGGCAGGGCGCGATCCTGCACGGCTTCGCGGCGAGCCAGTCCAACACGATCTTCGTCGGCGTGCCGATGATCCTGCAGGCCTACGGCGACGAGGGCGCCTTCCCGCTCTTCCTGCTGCTCGCCGTCCACCTGCCGATCATGATGGGGTTTGCCACCTTCCTGCTCGAGGCCGAGGGCGACAAGCCGCTGCTGGTGCGCCTGCGCGGCCTCGCCCTGGTGCTCCTGAAGAATCCGATCTTCGTCGCGCTCCTCGTCGGCATGGCGCTGAAGGTCCTGCACCTGACGCCCGGCGGACCCGTGAAGGCGATCCTCGACGCGTTCGCGGCCACCGCCTCGACCTGCGCGCTGGTGGCGCTGGGCGCCGGCCTGCGCCGCTACCGGGTGATGTTCGACCTGCCGGGCGCGATCGCCGTGGCGGTGCTGAAATGCGTGCTGCACCCGCTCGCCGTCTGGCTTCTGGCCTTCCACGTCTTCGCGATGCCGCCGGCCTATGCGGGCGTGGCGACGCTGTTCGCCGCGATGCCGGTCGGCATCAACGCCTACCTGCTGGCTGTGCGCTACAAGACCGAGACCGGCCTGATCGCGGCCTCGGTGCTGGTCTCCACGCTGATCGCGCCCGTGACCACCATCGCCTGGCTCACCCTGCTCGGCCACGCCTGAGGCTGCGTCCGGGCGGGGCGCCTTGGGAATAGCGGGCAGAGCGGAGGGCGGGGGCTCGCCAAGGCCGGCGCGCCGTGCGACGCTCTCTCCCCCTCGCGCAGGTTTGCGTTGGCCCCCGAGCGTCACGATCTGCTAGAGCGCACGCGGCCGGCACGGCCGTCCGGCCGTCGCGGCGCCCGGTCGAGGTCTTGAGGATCGACGAGATGGACTTCCTGAACGCGATGGGCGGCACCGCCACCGGCTTCTTCGGCGCGGTGATCCCGTTCCTGATCGTGCTGACCATCGTGGTCTTCGTCCACGAGATGGGCCATTTCCTGGTGGGCCGCTGGTGCGGCGTCGGCGTCCACGCCTTCTCAATCGGCTTCGGGCCGGAACTCGTCGGCTTCAACGACCGGCGCGGCACCCGCTGGAAGCTCTGCGCCATCCCGCTCGGCGGCTACGTGAAGTTCCACGGCGACGTGAACGGGGCCAGCGTGCCCGACCCCGAGGCGCTCGCCCGGATGAGCCCCCAGGAGCGGGCGACGAGCTTCCCGACCCAGCCGGTAGCCAAGCGCGCCGCGATCGTGGCGGCGGGCCCCATCGCCAACTTCCTGCTCGCCATCCTGCTCTTCGCGGGCGCGATCTGGCTCGGCGGCCGCTACGAATTGCCGGCCCGCGTCGCCGCCGTCGAGCCGAACAGCGCGGCGGCCGAGGCCGGCTTCGAGGCCGGCGACCTGATCAAGGCCATCGACGGCCAGCCGGTGCGCGACTTCAACGCGATGTACCGCACGGTGACGGGCAGCGCCGGCAACACCCTGCTCTTCACGATCGAGCGCGACGGCGCCGAGCGCACCATCACGGCGACGCCGCGCGTGCACGAGGACCGCACGCCCTTCGGCCGCCACCGGGTCGGGCGGCTCGGCATCCGCTCGCCGAACGGCTCCGAGGCGCGCCTCGTCGAGTACGGCCCGCTGGCCTCCCTGAACCTCGGCGTGCACGAGACCTACTTCGTGGTCGAGCGCACCTTCTCGTATCTCGGCAAGCTCGCCACCGGCCGGGAATCGGCCGACCAGCTCTCCGGGCCGATCGGCATCGCGCGGGTCTCGGGCGAGGTGGCCAAGACCGGCGGCGTCGGCGGCCTCGTCGGGCTGGTGGCGCTCCTCTCGGTCTCGATCGGCCTGCTGAATCTTTTCCCCGTGCCGCTGCTCGATGGCGGGCACCTCCTGTTCTACGCCTTCGAGGTGGTGCGCGGGCGTCCCCTGAGCGAGCGGGCACAGGAGATCGGATTCCGCATCGGCCTCGCCCTCGTTCTGATGCTGATGCTGTTCGCGGCCTGGAACGACATCCTGAACCTCGGCGCCTCCTGGGGCCGCAACACCTGAGGGCGCACGGGCGGGACGCCGCCCTCCCGGCACCGCACCATCGCCGTCTTTGCGCCGCGATCGGGTCCGGGTTTCGAGGGGTATCGTACCCCCCGAAGAGCCGCCGCAAGAGCCTTTGCGAATCGTTGACGTGATCGTGTGCCGGCCCGGAAAGACCTTCCGCGGCCGGCATTTACGTGCGGTTTACCCTGTTCGGCGATCCTTCCCGGAACCCGTCCGGCGTTAAGTGGCGCGAAGGCCACGACCCGGCAAATTCCCCAGGCGAGAGGCCCCGGCGGCGTTTGCTTGGCAGGGGAATCCCGTTAAGAGCTACGCTTGGACCAGGTGACGGGATGGCCGGACAACGGCTGCTCGTCGGCAGGCGAGAGCACGCTCTCGAAAGAACAACGCGGACGGGCGATTACATGATGTCGATGACGGGGAAGCGCCGGCGCGAGTCGGTGAAGCGGACCATCGTCCTAGTCGCCGCGACGGCCGGCGTGCTCGCGGGCACCGCCGCCCAGGCGCAGCAGATCGTCGTCCAGGGCAACCGTCGGGTCGATGCCGACACCATCCGCTCCTACGTCACCGGCACCGCCTCCGGCTCCGCCGAGGAGGCCCGGCGCAACCTGCTCGCCAGCGGCATGTTCCAGGACGTGAAGGTCGCCCAGGGCGGCGGCCGCACGGTCGTGACGGTGCGCGAGAACAACATCATCAATCGCGTGGTGTTCGAGGGGAACAAGAAGGTCGAGAAGGCCACCCTCGAGGGTCAGATCGAGGCGAAGTCCCGCGGCGCCTTCAGCCCGGCGGTCGTCAACGCCGACCTGCAGCGCATCAAGGAAGTCTACCGCCGCGCCGGCCGCGGCACCGCCAAGGTCACCTACCGCACCGTCGATCTGCCCAACGGCACCGTCGACGTGATCTATCAGATCGACGAGGGCGACAAGACCGGCATCGTCTCGATCAACTTCGTCGGCAACAGCGCCTATTCCGAGCGGACGCTCAAGGGTCTGATGACCTCGTCCGAGATGAACCTGCTCAGCTTCGTCAAGACCTCGGACGTCTACGATCCCGACCGCATCGCCAACGACCTCGATCTCGTCCGCCGCTACTACCTCCGCAACGGCTACGCCGACTTCCAGGTCGTGAACGCCGACGCCCGCTACGTCGAGGGCGAGGAGAAGAGCGGCTGGGTCATCACCGTCACGGTCGCCGAGGGCGAGCAGTACCGCGTCGGCGCGGTGGCGATCGACTCGCGCCTGCCCGGCATCGACACCGGCCGCCTGCAGGACGAGGTGCGCGCCCAGGTCGGCGACGTCTACAACGCCGAGGACGTCGAGAAGACGCTCTCGGGCGTGACCAACGACGTCAACCGCCAGGGCTTCCCCTTCGCGCAGGTCCGTCCGACCGGCCAGCGCGACCGCGCCACCCATCAGGTCTCGCTCGGCTTCGTGGTCGAGGACGGCCCGCGCGTCTACGTCGAGCGCATCAACGTCCGCGGCAACACCCGCACGCGCGACTACGTCATCCGTCGCGAGCTCGATTTCGGCGAGGGCGACGCCTACAACCGCGTGCTCACCGACCGGGCCGAGCGCCGGCTCAACGGCCTGGGCTTCTTCAAGAAGGTCCGCTTCTCGAACGAGCCGGGCTCCTCGCCCGACCGGGTCATCGTGAACATCGACGTCGAGGATCAGCCCACCGGCTCGTTCTCCGTCGCGGGCGGCTACTCCACCCAGGACGGCATCATCGGCGAGGTCTCGGTCTCCGAGTCGAACTTCCTCGGCCGCGGCCAGTACGTGCGCGTCGCCGGCACCGGCGGCCAGTACGCCCGCGGCGTCGACTTCTCGTTCACCGAGCCGTACTTCCTCGGCTACCGGCTCGCCGCCGGTTTCGACGCCTTCTACAAGTACAGCGACCTGACCCGGTACTCGCGCTACGAGACCACGGTCTACGGCGGCCAGCTCCGCCTCGGCCTGCCGATCACCGAGGAGTTCGGCGTCACGCTGCGCTACTCGCTCTACAACACCGAGCTGAAGGTGCCGAACACGCTCCGCCGGCCCTACAACGACTGCTCTGTGCCGATCCCGGGCCTGACCGAGCTGCAGCCCGCCGGCACCATCATCAACGGGCAGAACGTCGGCGGCCTCGCGAAGTACCCGGACTGCGCCTACAACGGCGAGGCCTCGATCGCGCTCAAGGGCTCGCAGGGCAACACGCTGACCTCGCTGGCCGGCGTCACGCTCGCCTACTCGACGCTCGACGTCATCGGCGCGCCGCGCAACGGCTTCTACGCAGAGCTGAAGCCCGACGTCGCGGGTCTCGGCGGCGACTCGAAGTTCTTCCGCGTGACCGGCGATGCTCGCTACTACAAGGAGCTCTGGGAGGACGTCGTCGGCTTCGTCCGCATCCAGGGCGGTCACATCTCGGCGCTCGACGGCAACCCGCTGCGCCTGACCGACCAGTTCTTCCTCGGCCCGTCGCTGGTGCGCGGCTTCGCTCCGAACGGCATCGGCCCGCGCGACATCGGCACGACGGACGCCCGCTCCAACGCGGTCGGCGGCTCGACCTATGTGGGCGGTACGGTCGAGGTGCAGTTCCCGATCTGGGGTATCCCGAAGGATCTCGGCCTGAAGGGCGCCGTCTTCGCCGACGCCGGCACGCTGTTCGGCTACAACGGCCGCCGCGTGTTCAACGTGAACGGCGACGCGCTGATCAACGGCTTCGCGCCGGGCTCGGGCTGCAACTTCAACACCCTGTCGATCGGCGTCGAGCCCGAGTGCCTGAACGTCCGCGACAAGGCGGTGCTGCGTTCCTCGATCGGCGCCTCGATCCTCTGGAACTCGCCGCTCGGCCCGATCCGCTTCGACTACGCCTACGCGCTCTCGAAGGACGAGGGCCAGAAGGTCTACGCTGCGGACGGCACGTTCCTCGGCAAGGTCGGCAAGGATCAGATCCAGGCCTTCCGCTTCTCGGGCGGCTCGCGCTTCTGAGCCCCACGAACGGACGCGAGAAAGGGCCGCCCCGGTCAGCCGGGGCGGCCCTTTCGTCATATTGGTGCCCCTTTCCACCCGCCTGAGGACCCGATACGCCGCCGGACCCGGCGGCGCCGCGGACGGGACCTCGCGCGCGCCGGCCCGCACCACGGTTCAGAGCATGTCCGACCCCCAGTTCTTCGTCTCCCAGACCCGTCTCAGCCTCGCGGCCGTCGCCGACGCGGCGGGCGTCGTGCTCCCCGCGGGCGCCGACCCGGACCGCCTCGTGACGGGCGCCGCGCCCCTCGACCGCGCCGGCCCGCACGATCTCGCCTACATGGACAACGCCCGCTACGGCGACGCGCTGGCGGCGACCCGGGCCGCGATCTGCCTCGTCTCGCCGCGCTTCGCCGCCCGCGTGCCCGCCGCCACCGTCGCGCTGGTGCTGCGCGATCCCTACCGCGCCTACGCGGCCCTCCTCGGGCGCCTCCACCCGGACGCGCTGCGCCCCGGCTCGCAGTTCGGCGCCCGCGGCGTGGCGCCCGGCGCCCACGTCCACCCGGACGCGCGGCTGGAGGAGGGGGTGACGGTCGATCCGGGCGCGGTGATCGGGCCGGGCGCCGAGATCGGCGCGGGCTCGGTGATCGGTCCCGGCGCGCTGGTCGGACCCGGCTGCCGGGTCGGGCGCGACTGCTCGATCGGGGCGTCCGCGAGCCTCACCCACACCCTGATGGGCAACCGGGTGATCGTGCATCCGGGCGCGCGCATCGGCCAGGACGGCTTCGGCTTCGCCATGGGCGCCAGCCACCTCAAGGTGCCGCAGGTCGGCCGCGTCATCGTGCAGGACGACGTCGAGATCGGCGCCAACACCACGATCGACCGCGGCGCCAGCCGCGACACCGTGGTGGGGGAGGGGACCAAGATCGACAACCTCGTGCAGATCGCCCACAACGTCGTGATCGGCCGGCACTGCGTGATCGTCTCGGGCGTCGGGATCTCGGGCTCGACCACGCTGGAGGACTACGTCGTCCTCGGCGGTCAGGTCGGCGTCGTCGGCCATCTCACCATCGGGCGCGGCTCGCAGATCGCCGGCTCCTCGAACGTCAACCGCGACGTTCCTCCCGGCAGCCGCTGGGGCGGCACGCCGGCCAAGCCCGTGCGCGCGTGGTTCCGCGAGCTGACGACGCTGGCCAAGCTCGCCGAGCGCTCGGGCCGGGACGACGCAGAGGGGTGATGCGGAAGCCGGCACGTTGCTTCCGGCAAGTCTCCGCCCTTTTCCCGGACGCCCGGAGCGTCAGCGGCGGGTGATCCGGGACCCAGAGGGAGAAGTGCCGCGAAGCGGCTCGATCCCCAATACCGCTGCTGGATTCGGACGCTGCGCGCCGTCGTGCGCTGGATCCCGGATCACCGTCCACTTCGTTCCAGGCGTCCGGGAAAAGGGCGGCCTTTCACATGTCGGGGAGACCGTCCCGGCGATGGGCACGACCCACCGGCACCGGACGCAACCCGAGCGACTTGCCATCCCGCGGTGTTTCGGACGAAACACCGCCACGAACGACGCATGAACCCGGCCGCGCCCGGGCAGGACACGGGGCTTCAGAGGCGATGACGGAGACGGTGCAGGAACTCGGCGCGGCGGACATCCAGAAGGTTCTGGAACTGCTGCCCCATCGCTACCCGTTCCTGATGATCGACAGGATCATCGAGATCGACCGCGACGAGAGCTGCATCGGCATCAAGAACGTCACGGTGAACGAGCCGCAATTCACCGGCCATTTCCCGAACATGCCGGTCTTTCCGGGCGTGCTGCTGATCGAGGGCATGGCCCAGACCGCGGGCGCGATCTGCTGCCGGCACATCATGTCGGAGACGGTCCAGACCAAGCAGGTCTTCTTCATGACCATCGACAAGTGCAAGTTCCGCAAGCCGGTGGTGCCGGGCGACCAAGTGCGCTTCCACATGAAGAAGCTCAACCAGCGCAAGACGATGTGGTGGTTCCGCGGCGAGGCCCGGGTGGACGGCGCGCTGGTCGCCGAGGCCGAGATCGGCGCCATGCTGGTGACGGCGTGAGCGCCGCCCTGATCCATCCGAGCGCGGTCGTCGAGGACGGCGCGGAGATCGGCGCGGGCGCGCGCATCGGCCCCTTCTGCCATGTCGGGCCGAAGGTGGTGCTGGGCGAAGGCGCCGAACTCGTCAGCCACGTCGTGCTCGCCGGCAACACCCGCATCGGCGCGCGCACGCGGATCTACCCCTTCGCCTCGATCGGCCACCCGCCCCAGGACCTGAAGTACCGCGGCGAGGAGACCACCCTGACGATCGGCGCCGAGTGCACGATCCGCGAGGGCGTCACCATGAACCCCGGCACCGCGGGCGGCGGCTCGGAGACGGTGGTGGGCGACCGCTGCACCTTCCTGGCGAACTCCCATGTCGGGCACGATTGCCGGGTCGGCTCCGGCGTCGTCTTCTCCAACAACGTGATGCTGGCCGGGCATTGCTCGGTCGGCGATTTCGCGATCCTCGGCGGCGGCGCGGCGGTGATCCAGTTCGCGCGGGTCGGCGCCCACGCCTTCGTGGGCGGCCTCTCCGGCCTGGAGAACGACTGCATCCCCTACGGCATGGTGCTCGGCAACCGCGCCTACCTGTCGGGGCTCAACATCATCGGCCTGCAGCGCCGGGGCTTCGCCCGCGAGGACATTCACACCCTGCGCCGGGCCTACCGCCTGCTCTTCGCGCCCGAGGGTACCCTGATGGAGCGCGTCGAGGACGTGGCGGCCGAGTTCGAGTCCCACGCGGCCGTCAGCGAGATCCTCGCCTTCATCCGCGTCGGCGGCAAGCGCTCGATCTGCACGCCGCGCGAGGCGCCGACGCCTGCGAGCGCGGCCTGAGCCTCATGCCCGACAGCGGCACCCTGGTCCTCGTCGCCGGGGCGGGGCGCCTGCCCGATCTGGTCGCCGGCTCGCTCGAGCGGGCCGGCCATGCCCACAAGGTCCTGGCCGTGCGCGGCTTCACCGAGCGACGCCTGCGCGCACGGGCCGACGCCACGGTGGATCTGCTCGACGTCGGCGCGACGCTCGCGATTCTGAAGGATTGGGGTCCGGCCGTGGTGATCCCGGCCGGCGGCGTCTCGCGTCCGAGCCCGGCCGCCCTCCTCAACGCGGGCGCGGCCTTGCGCAACCGCGCGGCGCTCCGCGCCATCGCGGGCGGGGGCGACGACCGGCTGCTGCGGGCCGTGCTCGCCCTCCTGGAGGAGAACGGCCACCGGGTGCTCGGCGTTCACGAGGCCGCGCCCGATCTCCTGAGCCCGGCGGGCCGCCTCGGCCGCCACGCGCCGGACGCCGAGGCCGAGGCCTCGATCCGGGCCGGCCGGGCGCTGCTCGGCGCCCTCTCGCCCTACGACGTGGGGCAGGCGGCGGTCGCCGCCGCCGAGCGCATTCTCGCGGTTGAGGGCCCCGAGGGCACCGACCGGATGCTCGCCCGCGCCCGCGCCCTCGGGCGACGACCCTTCGGCCGCGGCCGCCCCGCGCCCGGGACCGTGCTGGTGAAGCTCGCCAAGACCGGCCAGGACCTGCGCATCGACCTGCCGGCGGTCGGGCCCCGCACGGTGCGCAACGCCGCCGCCGCGGGCTGCGCTGGAATCGCCGTCGAGGCCGGCCGCACGCTACTGATCGACCGGGCCGCGACCGTCGCGGAGGCCGACCGCAGGGGCCTCTTCCTCGTCGGCCTGGAGGGCGTCCCGTGAAGATCTGGCTCGTGGCGGGCGAGGATTCGGGCGACCAGCTCGGCGCCAAGCTGATCCCGGCGCTGCGCGCCCGGGTGCCGGGGCCGCTCGTCCTCGGCGGCGTCGGCGGCGAGGCGATGGCGGCGGAGGGCTTCCCCTCGCTCTTCCCCCTCGATGACGTCGCGGTGATGGGCTACCTGCCGGTGCTCGCCCGCGCCCGCACGCTGCTGCGCCGCATCCGGGAGACCGTGGACGACGTGGTGGCCGCCCGTCCCGACGTGCTCGTCATCATCGACAGTCCGGGCTTCACCCACGCGGTCGCCTCGCGGGTGCGCAAGCGCCTGCCGGACCTGCCGGTCGTGGACTACGTCTCGCCGAGCGTCTGGGCCTGGCGGCCCTGGCGGGCAAAGGGCATGCGCGCCTTCATCGACCACGTCCTGGCGCTGCTGCCCTTCGAGCCCGAGGCGCACCGCCGCCTCGGCGGCCCCGCCTGCACCTATGTGGGCCACCCGCTGATCGAGCGCCTCGCTGCCTTCCGCCCCGACCCGGCGGAGGCGCTGGCCCGCGTGGCCGCGCCCTTCACGCTGGCGGTGCTGCCGGGTTCGCGCCGCTCCGAGATCGACCGGCTGATGCCGGTCTTCGGCGAGACCCTGGCGCGCCTCAAGGACGGGCCGGCCTTCGAGGCGGTGCTGCCGGCCGTCACCCGCCACCGCGCCCGGATCGAGGCGCTCGCCGCCGCTTGGGACCTGCCGGTGCGGATCGTCTCCGGCGAGGAGGCCAAGCACGCCCTGTTCCGGCGCGCCCGCGCGGCGCTCGCGGCATCCGGAACCGTCACGCTGGAACTCGCGCTCGCAGGCGTGCCGATGGTGGTGGCCTACCGGGTCTCGCGCGTCGAGGAGTTCATCGGCCGGCGCCTGATCCAGGTGCCGACCATCGTGCTGCCGAACCTGATCCTCGGCACGAACGCGATGCCGGAATTCATCCAGGCCGACTGCACGGCCGCGAACCTCGCGGGCGCGCTCGGGCCCCTGCTGGCGGGTGGCCCGGCCCGGGACGCGCAGGGCGCGGCGCTCGCCCGCCTCGACGACCTGATGCGCCTGCCCGACGGGGCCGCCCCGAGCGAGCGCGCCGCCGAGATCGTGCTCGCGGCGGCGCGCGGCGCCGATCGCTGACGGGGCGTGGCACCGCGCCCCGGAGCCTTCGCGCCGCTCGCGACTTGTGTCGCCGTGTGCGGGCGCGGCCCGCGACGAGCGAGCGGGGACGAGCATGGCCGAGGCGACCGAGATCCGTCACCCGCTCGAGGCGATTCCCCTCGGCGGCATGGTCGAGGCGGCCTCGGGCGAGGCCAAGGTGCTCCTCGTGCGCGACGCCTCGGGCGTTCGTGCCTTCCAGGCCAAGTGCCCGCATCTCGGCGCGCCGCTCGCCAAGGGCGAGATCTGCGGCGGCCGGCTCTACTGCCCCTGGCACAAGGCTGCCTTCGCCCTCTCCGACGGCGGTCTGGAGGAGCCGCCCGCGCTCGAGGCGCTGACGCGCTACCCCGTCCGCATCGAGGGCGACGCGGTGGTGGCGACGCTGGAGCCGCTCGCCCATCCCATTCCGGCCCCGCGGGACCCCGAGACGCGCGTCCTCGTGGTCGGCACGGGTGCCGCCGCGGTCGCCTGCGCGACGAGCCTGCGCCGCCTCGGTTTCGCGGGCGCGATCACGATGGTCGGCCGCGAGGCGCACCCGCCCTACGACCGCACCAAGCTCTCGAAGCAGTTCCTGGCCAAGCCCACGCCCGCCGAGAAGACGCTGCTCGAACCCGACTTCTACGCCGCCCACCGGATTGAGCCGGTGCACGGGACGGTGGCGCGGATCGAGCCGGAGGCGCGCCGCGTCACCCTGGAGGACGGGCGCGCGCTCACGGGCGATGCGCTGGTGATCGCCACCGGCAGCCGTGCGGTGGTGCCGGACTTCCCCGGCGCCGATCTCGACGGCGTCCACACCCTGCGCAGCCTGGACGATGCCGTGCATCTCAGCGCCGCGGCCGAGGACGCGAAGCGCGTCGTGGTGATCGGAGCGGGCTTCATCGGCCTGGAAGCCGCGGCCTTCCTGACGAAGCGGGGCCTCGACGTGACCGTGCTGGCCCGCGAGGCGGTGCCCTTCGCCAAGCGGTTCGGCGAGGCGGTGGGCGCCGCGCTGAAGCGCTACCACGCGGGCAACGGCGTGCACTTCGCGCAAGGGAAGGTCGCGCGCATTGCCGGAGCCGCCCGCGTCGAGGCTGTCGAGACCGAGGCGGGCGAGCGGCGAGACCGCGCGGATCGAGC
>NZ_LSIX01000388.1:0-8057 GCF_001556475.1 Methylobacterium sp. CCH5-D2
CCTGCCAACGCCGCGGCGGGATGCAGGACCCGCCGCGGCGCCGGGGCGGCGCGTGCGATGGACGTACGCGTTTTGTTCTCACATGTCAAGACTTTTGTCACAAGATGCGCACAAGATCCCCGCTGCATCTCCCTCCCCCCTCTGCGGGCAGGGCAATCGCATACGCCGAGCGCACCTAACCCCGGTGAGGCGCGGGTTCCCTCTCCCGTGCGGGAGAGGGACAGGGTGAGGGACCCGGAGCTTTACGGATTGAGCGCCGTGCTTCCGCGGCTATGGCCAGCCTCATCCGGAACGTTCTCATCCCTCACCCCAACCCTCTCCCGCACGGGAGAGGGAGCGCGGTGCGGTTCACGCGTACGCATCGTGGCACCTCGCGATGCGATCGGCTCAGATCGTCGTCCGGCGCTCGATCGCTGCGAGGATCGTCTCGCGGACACCCTCAAGGTTCGCCGCAACATCATCATTGTCGATGCGCAGAACCTCGAAGCCGCATCGCATGAGCATCTCGGTTCGCCGAGCATCGCTCGACCGCTCGACATCGCTCCCGTGCGTCGCCCCATCGACCTCGACGACGAGCCTGGCCGCGAGACAGGCGAAATCCGCGACCGCCCCGCCGACCGGGAACTGGCGGCGGAACTTCCAGCCATTGAGTCGGCCGTTGCGCAAGGCGCTCCAGAGGCGCGCTTCGGCCGCCGTCTGCCGGTGCCGAAGCGTCTGCGCGATGCTGCGCGCCTCGGGCATCGGGAGCGCGCTGCTCCTACTCCGCCGCCGCCCGCGCGCCGTAGCCCAACCGCCCGTTCAGCTCCTCGATGAGCTTCACGGCGGCCTCCGCGATCACGGTGCCGGGCGGGAAGATCGCCGAGGCGCCAGCCGCATGGAGCGCGTCGTAGTCGCCCGGCGGGATCACGCCGCCGACCACGATCATCACGTCGTCGCGCCCCTCGGCGGCCAGCGCCGCCCGCAGCTCCGGCACCAGGGTGAGGTGGCCGGCCGCCAGCGAGGAGACGCCCACGATGTGCACGTCGTTCTCCACCGCCTGCCGCGCGGCCTCGGCGGGCGTGGCGAAGAGCGGCCCGATATCCACGTCGAAGCCGAGATCCGCGAAGGCCGAGGCGATCACCTTCTGGCCGCGGTCGTGCCCGTCCTGGCCCATCTTGGCGACCAGGATGCGGGGCCGCCGCCCGTCGTTCTCCTCGAAGGCCTCCACGAGGCCCCGCACCCGCTCGACCACAGGCGACATGCCGCCGACCTCCCGCTTGTAGACGCCCGAGATCGAGCGGATCTCGGCCCGGTGCCGGCCCCAGGCCCGCTCCAGCGCCTCCGAGATCTCGCCGACCGTGGCCTTGGCCCGCGCAGCGTTCACAGCCAGTTCGAGCAGGTTGCCCGCGCCGTCCGCCGCCTGCGTGAGACGGCTGAGCGCCGCGTCCACGTCGGCCTGGTTGCGCTCGGAGCGCAGGCGCTTGAGCTTGTCGATCTGGAGGTTCCGCACGTTGCCGTTGTCGACGCGCAAGAGCTCGATCGTCATCTCGTCGTCGGGCTTGAACTTGTTGATGCCGACGATCGTCTGCCGGCCCGAATCGATCCGGGCCTGGGCGCGGGCCGCCGCCTCCTCGATCCGGAGCTTCGGGATGCCGGCCTCGATCGCCTTGGCCATGCAGCCGAGGCTCTCGACCTCGCGGATGTGCTCCCAGGCGCGGGCCACGATGTCGGCGGTGAGCCGCTCGACGTAGTACGAGCCACCCCAGGGATCGACGATGCGGGTGGTGCCCGATTCCTGCTGCAGGAAGAGCTGCGTGTTGCGCGCGATCCGGGCCGAGAAGTCGGTCGGCAGCGCGAGCGCCTCGTCGAGCGCGTTGGTGTGGAGCGACTGCGTGCCCCCTTGCGTCGCTGCCATCGCCTCGATGGCGGTCCGGGTGACGTTGTTGAACACGTCCTGCGCGGTGAGCGACCAGCCGCTCGTCTGCGAGTGGGTGCGGAGCGGCAGCGACTTGTCCGACTTCGGCTCGAACTCCTTGACGAGCTTCGCCCAGATCAGGCGCGCGGCCCGCATCTTGGCGACCTCCATGAAGAAGTTCGTCGAGATCGCCCAGAAGAAGGACAGGCGCGGGGCGAACTGGTCGATGGTCAGGCCCGCGGCCAGACCCGCCTTGATGTACTCGACGCCGTCGGCGAGCGTGTAGGCGAGTTCGAGGTCGTTCGTGGCGCCTGCCTCCTGCATGTGGTAGCCGGAGATCGAGATCGAGTTGAACTTCGGCATGTTGGCCGAGGTGTAGGCGAAGATGTCCGAGATGATCCGCATCGATCCCTTGGGGGGATAGATGTAGGTGTTGCGGACCATGAACTCCTTGAGGATGTCGTTCTGGATGGTGCCGGCGAGCTTGGCTGGCGGCACGCCCTGCTCCTCGGCCGCCACGATGTAGAGGGCGAGCACGGGCAGCACCGCGCCGTTCATCGTCATCGACACGGTCATCTCGTCCAGCGGAATGCCGGAGAAGAGCGTGCGCATGTCGTAGATCGAATCGATCGCCACGCCCGCCATGCCGACGTCGCCCGAGACGCGCGGGTGGTCCGAATCGTAGCCGCGGTGGGTGGCCAGATCGAAGGCGACCGAGAGGCCCTTCTGCCCGGCGGCGAGGTTGCGCCGGTAGAAGGCGTTCGAGTCCTCGGCCGTCGAGAAGCCCGCGTATTGCCGGATCGTCCACGGTTGCGTGACGTACATGGTGGGGTAGGGGCCCCGCAGGTACGGCGCGAGGCCCGGATAGGTGTGCAGGAATTCGAGCCCCGCCCGGTCCTCGGGCCCGTAGGCGGGCTTCACCGGGATGCCCTCGGGGCTCATCCAGGGCTCGCCCGGCGCGGGCGGCGGGACCGGCAGCGGCGCGCCCGAGAACGGGACCTCGGCGAAGTTCGGGATGCGGGACATCGTGCGGGACTCGGGCGAGGGGCAGGCGTCAGCCCCGTTCGGGGCGGTTTGGCCTGCATTATAAGGACGGTTCGGGTGCGGGCTACTCCCCGTGCGGCGGAGGCCGCATGAGAATCCCCGCCCGGATGTCTCGGCGGCCCGTTGAAGCGTGGCCGTGCCGCCCTAGTCGTTACGGCCGAGGCTCGCGCCCGATCGCGATGCGCCTCCACGAAGACGCGTCCCGAAGGAAAAGCCCCCGCCGATGGCCCTCAAGACCGTTCCGACCCAGCCCTTCCCGGACCAGAAGCCCGGCACCTCGGGCCTGCGCAAGAAGGTGCCGGTCTTCCGCCAGCCGCACTACGTCGAGAACTTCGTCCAGGCGATCTTCGACACGATTCCGGATCGCGACGGGGAGACCCTGGTGATCGGCGGCGACGGGCGCTTCCTCAACCGGGAGGTGGTGCAGACCGCGATCAGGATCGCGGCGGCCAACGGGTTCGGGCGGGTGCTGGTGGGGCAGGGCGGCCTGCTCTCGACGCCCGCCGCCTCCTGCGTGATCCGGAAACACGGGGCGGTCGGCGGCCTCGTGCTCTCGGCGAGCCACAATCCCGGCGGGCCCGAGGGCGATTTCGGCATCAAGTTCAACACGCGGAACGGCGGCCCGGCGCCCGAGAGCATCACCGCGGCGATCTTCGAGCGGGCGAAGGCGATCACCGAGTACCGCATCGCCGACGGGCCGGACCTCGATCTCGAGCGGCTCGGCGACGCGACGGTAGAGGGGATGACCGTCACGGTGATCGATCCGGTCGCGGACTACGCGGCGCTGATGCGCGAGCTCGTCGATTTCGACGCGATCCGGGCGCTCTTCGCGGGCGGCTTCCGCATGCGCTTCGACGCGATGAGCGCGGTCACGGGGCCCTACGCCCGGGCGATCCTGGAGGGCGAGCTGGGAGCGGCCCCCGGCACCGTGGTCAACGCGGTGCCGCAGGAGGATTTCGGCGGACACCACCCGGACCCGAACCCGGTCCACGCGCGCGAACTCTTCGACCTGATGCACGGGCCGGACGCCCCCGATTTCGGCGCGGCCTCGGACGGGGACGGCGACCGCAACATGATCGTGGCGCCCGGCCTCTTCGTGACGCCGAGCGACAGCCTCGCGGTGCTCGCCGCCCACGCCCACCGGGCGCCGGGTTACGCGAGCGGCTTGGCGGGCATCGCCCGCTCGATGCCGACGAGCCGGGCCGCCGACCGGGTCGCGGAAAAGCTCGGGATCCGGGCCTACGAGACGCCGACCGGCTGGAAGTTCTTTGGCAACCTCTTGGACGCCGGGCTGATCACGCTCTGCGGCGAGGAGAGCGCGGGCACCGGCTCGAACCACGTGCGCGAGAAGGACGGGCTCTGGGCGGTGCTGCTCTGGCTCAACATCCTGGCGACGACCGGAGAGCGGGCCGACGCCATCGTGCGCGCCCACTGGGCAACGTTCGGGCGGGACTACTACACCCGGCACGATTACGAGGAGATCGAGAGCGCGGCCGCCGAGCGGCTGATGCAGGGGCTTCGCGAGAAGCTCGCCGCGCTGCCGGGGCAGAGCTTCGCCGGCCTCACCGTCGCGAGCGCCGACGACTTCCGCTACGTCGATCCGGTCGACGGCTCGGTCACCGACCGGCAGGGCGTGCGCATCGGGTTCGCCGAGGATGCGCGGGTGGTCTACCGGCTCTCGGGCACCGGCACGGCGGGGGCGACGCTCCGGGTCTACATCGAGCGCTACGACCGCGACACGCACGACGCCGACCCGGTCCAGGTGCTCGCCCCGGTGGTGGAGGCCGCCCGCGCCATCGCGCGGATCGCGGAGATCACCGGGCGGGATGAACCGAGCGTCGTGACCTGATCCGGGCTCGGGCCGGAACGACCGTCTCCCTCCCCCGCAGAGGGGGGAGGGAGCGCGGCGCGGCCGCCTGTCATCCAGGCGTCATCTCCGCGCCCGAAAGCCTGCCGGACCCGCGCGGAGCCCTATCTCCCGCCGACGCCGTCCGACAGGAGCCCGCCCATGGACTTCCACCGCCGCTTCACCGTGCTGATGTGCACGCCGACGTTCGATCCGGGCGATCTGGAGGGCGCGCGGGTCGATCAGATCGTGGCGGCGGTCGAGCAGCGCGGCTTCGAGGTGGTGCGGGCGCGCCGCGTCGAGGACGCGGCCATCGCCGTGCAGACCGACGCCGCGGTCGGCTGCCTCGTGGTCGATTGGGGCAAGCGCGGCCTCGACGGCAAGGCCGCCGCCCTCATCGACATGATGCGCAAGCGCGGCCTGGAGATGCCGATCGTCATCATGGTGCGCCGCAAGCGCCTGGAGGACATCCCGGTCGAACTCCTCGACTTCATCGACGGCTACATCTTCCTGGCCGAGGAGACGCCGGAATTCATCGCCCGCGGCCTCGTCAGCCGCGTGACCCAGTACGCCGAGACCCTGAAGACGCCGTTCTTCGGCGCGCTGGTCGATTACGCCGAGAAGGGCAACCAGCTCTGGACCTGCCCGGGCCACAACGGCGGCATTTTTTATAACCGCTCCCCGATCGGACGGATCTTCGTGGAGCATCTCGGCGAGGCGATTTTTCGCGATGACCTCGACAATTCCGTTCTCGATCTCGGCGACCTCCTGACCCACGAGGGCCCGGCGCTCAAGGCCCAGAAGGAGGCGGCGCAGATCTTCGGGGCCGAAAAAACCTACTTCGTCCTCAACGGCACCTCGGCCTCGAACAAGATCGTGCTGTCCTCGCTGGTGGCCGAGGGCGACCTCGTGCTGTTCGACCGCAACAACCACAAGGCGGCCCATCACGGCGCGCTCTTCCTCGGCGGCGGCATCCCGATCTTCTTGGAAACGGACCGGAACGCCTACGGGCTGATCGGGCCGATCTACCACGAGGCGCTCGACGAGACCCGCATCCGCGAGAAGATCCGGGCCAACCCGCTGGTCAAGGACCGCGAGGCGTGGCGCAAGGAGCGTCCGTTCCGCGTCGCGGTGATCGAGCAGTGCACCTACGACGGCACGATCTACGACGCCCAGGAGATTCTGGAGCGGATTGGGCACCTGTGCGACTACATCCTGTTCGACGAGGCCTGGGCGGGCTTCATGAAGTTCCACCCGCTCTACCAGCGCCGCTTCGCCATGGGGCTGACCGGGCTCGACGAGACCGCGCCCGGCATCATCGCCACGCAATCGACCCACAAGCAGCTCGCGAGCTTCAGCCAGGCCTCGCAGATCCACACCAAGGACGGGCACATCCGCGGGCAGACCCGGCGCGTCGAGCACCGGCGGCTCAACGAGAGCTTCCTCGTCCACGCCTCGACCTCGCCGTTCTATCCCCTGTTCGCCTCGCTCGACGTCGGCGCCCAGATGATGAAGGGCCGCTCCGGCATGATCCTCTGGGACGACACGATCCGGCTCGGCATCGAGTGGCGGAAAAAAGCGCGCGCCATCCGCAAGGAGTTCGAGAACGAGCGCGATCCCCTCAAGCGCTGGTTCTTCGATCCCTTCGTGCCGGACGTGACGAAGACCGCGGAGGGGGCCGAGGTCCCCTGGGAGAGCGTGCCGACGGACGAGCTCGCCTCCAACCCGCGGCACTGGGAACTGACGCCGGGCGCGCGCTGGCACGGCTTCACCCACGTCTCCCCGGGCTACGCGATCACCGACCCGAACAAGCTCACCGTGCTCACCCCCGGCTTCGACCGGCAGACGGGGGAATATGCCGAGCACGGCGTGCCGGCCCCGATCGTGGCGCAGTACCTGCGCGAGAACCGGATCGTGCCGGAGAAGAACGACCTGAACTCGCTGCTCTTCCTGCTGACGCCGGGCGTGGAATCCTCCAAGGCCGGCACGCTGATCTCGGGCCTCGTCGCCTTCAAGCGCCTGCACGACGAGAACGCGCCGCTGGAGGAGGCGATGCCGGAATTCGTGCGGCGCCGGCCCGCCCGCTACGCCGGGGTGCGCCTGCGCGACCTCTGCGCCGACTACCACGCGTTCCACCGCGAGGCGAACACCTCAAGCCTGCAGCGCAAGCAGTTCGCGCCCGAGCACCTGCCCGAGATGGTGATGGCCCCGAAGGACGCGGCCCAGATGCTGACCCGCAACCACGTCGACTTCGTGCCGATCGCCGAGGCCGAGGGGCGTGTGGCCACCACCTTGCTTCTGGTCTACCCGCCCGGGATCGGCACGGTGCTGCCCGGCGAGCGGATCGATGAGCGCGCCAAGCCCATGCTCGACTATTTCAAGATGTTCGAGGCGGCCTCCAACCTGTTCCCGGGCTTCGAGGCCGAGATCCAGGGGGTCTACCGCCAGCACGAGCCGGACGGGCGCATCCGCTTCTACACCTACGTGCTGCGCGAGGGGCATTGATGCCGGTCGCGGCCGATCCCGGCATCGTCATCCGCCCCTCCTCGGACGTGGACGTGCCGGCGATGATCGCGATCTACGAGCACCACATCCGCCGGGGCGTCGGCGACACGGGCGAGTTCGAGGAGGAGCGCCTGCTCCCCGACGACCTGAAGCGCCGCCGCAAGACCATGCGCAAGAAGCGCCTGCCCCATCTGGTGGCCGAGCGCGACGGGCAGGTGGCGGGCTACGCCTACGCGGTGCCGTTCCGCAAGCGGCCCGCCTACCGCTTCACCCTGAAGCACTCGATCTACGTGCACCCCGAGCACCTGCATGCCGGGATCGGCCGGCGCCTGCTGCCGGCCCTGATCGAGGCCTGCGCGGCCGGCGGCTACCGGCAGATCATCGGCTACATCGACGCGGAGAACGAGGCGTCCTTGCGCCTGCACGAGGCCTGCGGCTTCGCCCGCGTCGGGTACCTTGCGGGGGTCGGCTACAAGTACGGGCGCTGGAGCGACAGCGTGATGGTCCAGTGCCCTCTGGGTACGGGCTCCGAGGACCAGCCCGCCGCGTGGCGCCGGCCGGAGCCGGCCCCCGTCGAGACCCTGGTGGCGGCCCACGAGTGGCAGGGGGAGTGAGGCGGGGTCGGATGATCGCTAGGGCGCCGCGGGATTGCCCTCTCCCCCTCTGCGGGCAGAGCAATCCCATATGGCGGATCCCTGCCTCGGATCGGGCCTGAACCGCGCCGCGCTCCCTCTCCCGTGCGGGAGAGGGTTGGGGTGAGGGATGAGA
>NZ_LSIX01000389.1:0-618 GCF_001556475.1 Methylobacterium sp. CCH5-D2
TGGAGGCGGTGGGCCAGCTCACCGGCGGCCTCGCGCACGACTTCAACAACCTGCTCACCGGCATCACCGGCTCGCTCGAACTCCTGCAGACGCGCATGGGCCAGGGCCGGATGACCGACCTCGACCGCTACATCAACGCCGCGCAGGGGGCGGCGCGGCGCGCCGCCGCCCTGACCCACCGGCTCCTCGCCTTCTCGCGGCGCCAGACCCTCGATCCGAAGCCCACCGACGTGAACCGGCTGATGGCCGGCATGGAGGATCTGATCCGCCGCACGATCGGCCCGGGCCTCGCCCTGGAGGTGGTCGGCGCCCCGGGCCTGTGGCCGGCGCTCGTCGATCCGAGCCAGCTCGAGAACGCGCTCCTGAACCTCTGCATCAACGCGCGCGACGCCATGCCGGAGGGCGGGCGCATCACCATCGAGACCGCCAACCGCTGGCTCGACCATCGCGCCGCCCGCGAGCGCGACCTGGATCCCGGGCAGTACCTCTCGCTCTGCGTCACCGATACCGGCACCGGCATGACGCCCGAGGTGATCGCCAAGGCCTTCGACCCCTTCTTCACCACGAAGCCGATCGGCCAGGGCACGGGCCTCGGCCTCTCGATGATCTACGGCTTCG
>NZ_LSIX01000390.1:0-4124 GCF_001556475.1 Methylobacterium sp. CCH5-D2
GGCGGGACCCGCCTGGACGTGCGTGAAGTCGATGATCTTGATCCCCTCGAGCGGCTTGCTCATCTGAAGCGTCTCCCTAGCGATTGTATGTCGAGTGCTTGACGACGAAAGCTTAGATTTATCGAAGTCTTGGTGCTCCGAATCGTACCGGGCGGCTCCGTCCGCGTTCGTGTCGTGCCCTGTCAGGCCGGCCCCTCAGGCGGGGACCGGTTCGAGTTCCGCCAGGCGGCGACGGAGCTTGCGCTCCTCCTCCCAGCGGGCGGTGTCGTCGCGGATCACCGCGACGATGCCGGTCACCTCACCGTCGGCCTCCTTCATCAGGCCGACCGTGAAGGCGATGGAGAGCGGACGGCCGTCCCTGTGCAGGGCCGGCACGCGCAGCACCTCGCTGCCGTAGCGCGTCACGCCCGTCCGCATGGTCTCAGCGTAGCCGGTCCAGTGCCGGCGCCGGTGGCGCTCCGGGGTGATCAGGTCGAGCGTCTGACCGAGCGCCTCGGCCTCCGGGAACCCGAAGATCCGCTCCGCGGCCGGGCTCCAGACCGTGATGACGCCGTCGGCATCCGAGACGACGACCGCGTCCCCGGAAGCCGCCACGACCTGTGCGTAATCGACGTCGCGGCTCATTCCGCCTCCGCTGTCGCGTGCCTCTGTCGTGTGGGTCGGGCGCGTCTCCACGCCCGACCGAACCTCTCGCGTGCGGGCCGCAGCGGAGGCGCCAGCCGGGACCGCCGCCGGTGCGACGGTCCATGCCACGCCTCTCTCCGGGATGCGGGCCGCTCTCGGACCGGTGCGGAGCCGTTGCATCGCGCCGTCCAATTGGAATGTGGTATGCCAGAATGGTCCGGGCGGTCAAGGCAGGGCCGGCGGGACCGATGTAAGACTGACCGGGTTTTGTAATTCCGCCCGGAACGGCCGCGGTTACTTCACGAGATCTTGTCGCAATGCACCATGCGCGCGACGGCACCGCGCCGCCTTGCGGCAGGCGCTTCGTTGGTGGACTGTATCCCACAACATGCGAGGACGGGAAGCTGCCATGGAAGAAGGACCCGGCATCACGCTGCGTCAGGTCTCGGCCTACCGGTTCGAGCTGGATTTCGGGGCGGCGCTCCCGGCCCTGACGGTGGACGAGGCCGAGCCGGTCGGCCGCGGTGAAGGGCCCTGCCCGGAGCAGCTTCTGGTCGCGGGCGTCGCGAACTGCCTCTCGGCGAGCCTCGTCTTCGCGCTGGGCAAGTTCCGGCAGGAGGCCGGAGGATTGGAGACGCGGGCTCGCTGCCGGATCGCCCGCAACGCGGAAGGACGCCTGCGGATCGTGGGCATCGACGTCGCGATCACCCTCGGGACGGAGGCGCGCACCCTCGACCGGATCGACCGGGTGCTCGCGCAGTTCGAGCGCTTCTGCACCGTCTCCGAGAGCGTGAAGGCCGGCATCCCGGTCGCCGTCTCGGTCAGCGACCGGGAGGGAACACGCCTGCACGCGACGGGCTTCGGTGAAGACGCAGCCGATTGAGGGAGACACGACCATGCAGCAGGCAGGATCGGGCGCCGGGGCGCCGGAAGAGCTCGCGGGTTTGTTCAACCAGCGCGCCAACGCGGGCGACGTCGCGGGCCTCGTCGCGCTCTACGAGCCGGAGGCGGTGCTGGCGGCCGGCGACGTCGCGGCGACGGGCCACGCGGAGATCGAGCGCTTCTACACGGACCTGCTGGCGCGCCGCTCCGAGTTCCCGGCCGCGACCGTGCTCCCGCCGGTCCGCAACGGGGACCTGGCGCTGACCTTCGCCACCCTGCCGAACGGCGCCCTCTCGGTCGAGGTGGCGCGCTGCGGGCCGGACGGGCGCTGGCGCTGGGTGATCGACCAGCTCAAGGTGCGCCTGCCCAAGCCGGCCTGAGGCCCGGCATCCTCCGGGGCTCCGCCCCGGACCCGCCGACGGTCCCGACCTCGGTGATCCGGGACCTTCCGCACCTGAGCCGGCCTCAGGTCCGCGGCAGCGTGTGCAGCCAGTCGCGCAAGGGCACCATGGCCTCCTCCCGGCGCGGCTCCAGCATCAGCGCGTGGGCGAGGCGCGGCACGATGTGGGGGCGGCAGCCGTAATAGGCGCCCGTGCGCCAGACCTCGTCGGCCGGGATGAAGCGGTCGTCGGCCCCGCCCAGCACGAAGCTGCGGGGCGCCTGCCAGGGCAGCGGCGCGAAGGGCGGCCAGCCCTGCAGCTCGGGGCCGACCAGCCGGGACTCCTCGCCGACCCGCGCCACGAAGCGCCGGAAGCTCGCCGCATCCACGTCGTCCGAGAACAGGCCCGCGCGCAGGATCGCGGGGTCCGCGGCCCGCGCCCCGTGCAGGCTCATCGCCAGCACCGCGCGAAACAGGTCCGGCGTCAGGAGGCCCATGCGCAGGGCCGAGGGCGCGAGCCCCCAGGGGGGCACGGAGGCCAGCAGGGCCATGCCGAGCGGCCGGCCGCCGGCGCGGACCCAGTTCTGGACGACCGCGCCGCCGAGCGAGTGGCCGACCACCACGAGCGGGCCGCCGAGGCCGCGGGCGGCCCGGTCGAGGTCGTCCGTGTAGTCGGCGAGCCGCCACGTCGCGAGGCGGTCGCGGCCCCAGCTCTCGCCGTGCCCGCGCAGGCTGAGGGCGCAGGCCTCGAACCCGGCCTCGGCGAACCAGGGCAGCACGTGCGCGTCCCAGATCCAGGCGCCGACCGAGATGCCGTGCACGAACAGGAGCCGCGGCCGCCCGCCGTCACGCGCCGGCTTTCGGCGGATGATCTCCAGGGAGCGCTCCGAGTCCCCCACGCGCGCCGCGCTCATCCCCGGACCTGCACCCCGTCCCCAACGCCCGGCGGGCTTCAACCATGCCGGGGCGCGGCGATCCAGTCCCGCACGCCCCCGGCCGAGCGGAAATCAGCGAGCGCGTGCACGCGCGCCTCCGGCAGGGCGTCCCGCGCCATGGTGGCGAGCGCGTGGCCGGGGCCGAGTTCGAGCACCGCCTCGGCGCCGAACTCGCGGGCCGCGGTGAGGCAGGCCGCCCAGTCGATCGTCTCTGAGATCTGCCGCGCGAGCTTGTCGAGGCCCGCACGGGCGTCGAACACGGCCGATCCGTCGAGGCTGGCGACGAGACGCGGCGCGCCGGGCCCCGGCCGCTCCAGGGTCTCGGCCGCGAGGCCGTCCCGGAACCGCGCGCCCGCTGCGGCGAGCAGCGGCGTGTGCGAGGGGGTGCGGACATCGAGCAGCACGGCGCGCTGCGCCCCGGCCGCCAGCGTCTCGGCCCGGAGCGCGTCGAGGGCGTCGCGCGGGCCGCCGACCACGGCGCTGTCGGGCGCGTTGCGGATGGCGAGGTGGCAGCCGTGGCGCTCCGCCAGGGCCGCGACGCGGGCGAGCGCGACGCCGCGGATGCCGGCGAGCCCGAAGCCCGGGCCAGAGGCCGCATCCATCGCCTCGGCGCGGGCGGCGGCGAGCCGCAGAACCGCCTCGGGGGCAAGGCGGCCGGCGCATCCCCAGGCGGCGAGGTCGCCGACGCTGTAGCCGGCCACGATCGTGCGGGCGGGCAGGACCGGGGCGATCACCCGCCAGCCGGCGAGCCCCGCGACGCAGCAGAGGATCTGGCCGGTCCGGTTCCCGTGCAGGTCCGCGCCGGGCGTCCGGACGAGGTCGCGCGGGTCGGCGCCGCCGAGGAGCGGCCGGGCGGCCTCGAAGACCGCGCGCGCCTCCGGGGCGTCGCCCGTGAGCGCGAACATCTCCGGGCCCTGGCCGCCCTGGCCGGAGAGCAGCACCGCGAGCGTCACGGGCCCGTCTCCAGGGCATCCACGAAGAGGGTCATGGCGAGGAGGTCGGCCGCGCCGCCGGGGCTGAGCCGGCGGGCGACGAAGGCGCGGTGCAGCGCCGCCGCCCGCGCGAACCAATCGTCGCGCGCGACGCCGCCCGCGCGATCGAAGCGGGCGGCGGCATCCCGGGCGAAGCGGTAGCCGCCCTCCCCGCCGCGGTGGAGCAGGTTGGTGTCTTCGAGCGCCGCGACCAGCGCGAGGCAGCAGCCGACCCGGGCGGCGTTCGCATCGCTGGGGCGGAGAGCCCGCGCGCGCCGCAAGGCCGGCAGGCCGACCCGGTAGAGGGTCGGGAACCCGGCGGCCGCCTCGGCC
>NZ_LSIX01000391.1:0-15934 GCF_001556475.1 Methylobacterium sp. CCH5-D2
AGGGGGTTGGCGGTCACGATACCTTCGCTCCTGCGACGGACGTCTGGGGAGGAGGGCCGCTCAGGGTCGGCCGTCCGGAACTTCGGGCGCGGCGCCCGGCCCTGGATGCGCTCCGGCCGGGCAAAGGGGCCGGCGGCGCATGGGCTGCGGCGCGTGCGCGCGGCGCTGCTCTCTGGCAAGCAGCGCACCATGGATCGGAGCAGGGATTATGGGCCCGGATCTTGGCATTCGCACGGCGCATCGCCGTGCAGGTTAGGATCCCGGTCCTTTCGAGACCGTTTCGCGGGGTCGAGGCCTCGAGACGTCGTCTCGTCTCGAGGTCCCGGACGGCTACCGCGCGACTCCCCGGCGGTCAGGCCCGCCTGGGCGGGCGCTCGGGCAGGCGCGCGGCGGCCGAGGGCGGGACCGGGTCGGTGCGCGGCGCGAAGACGGGCGACCGGTGGGGCGCCGCGCGCGTCGAGGACCGGGGCGCGAGCGTGCGGGACTCGCCCGCCGGGTCGTCGGCATCGACCGAGACCTGGACGGCGAAGCGCTGAGCGGGGCAGGCGGGATCGCGCACCTTGGTGGCGGCGCAGGGCCGAGCGGGCCGGATCTCCGCATCCGCCGTGGCCGGCAGGCCGGCGAGGAGGAGGAGCGACATCACGGCGAGCAGGGAGAGCAGCGCGGCGGAGAGCGCGGATCTGGGGGCGCGTCGGCGACGCCGGGTCTCTGTCTCGCATCCGTGGGGCACGGGCGGAAACTAAGGGATCGGGGCGGTCCGGCGCAATCGCCTGCGACATCCTGGCATGATTCCAGTGAGGGGGACGACGGAACCGGGCCGCGCGCGGACCGCGGCCGCGATTTCCCCGCCGGCTCAGGCGCTTCCCGCCGTCCGCGCGCGGCGGCCCGGTCCCGGGCGGTCGCGTCGGGCAGGTGTTGCGCGGAACACACAGGCATCGACGCCCGCCCCCGGTCCGGACCGACGGGCCAGAAGCTGCCGCAAACAGCTGGGCTTCTCCGCGCACCCTTTTGCACAGCTTGTACACAGGAGACCCTGCATGAAGATGCGCATCGCCGTGCTGGCCCTCGGGGCCGGGCTCGCGCTGGCCCCGGGGCCGGCCTCGGCCGGCCCGTTCGACAGCGGCCCGCTGGCCGACTTCATGAACATCTTCAGGACGCAGGCGATCCCGCGCGAGACCGTGGCGTATGCGGGCAAGGAGAAGCCGGGCACGATCGTGGTCTCGACCCGCCAGCGCCGGCTCTACTACGTGCTCGGCAACGGCGCGGCGGTCCGCTACGGCGTCGGCGTCGGCCGCCAGGGCTTCTCGTGGTCGGGCGTGAAGACCGTCACGATGAAGAAGGAGTGGCCGGCCTGGCGCCCGCCGGCCCAGATGCTGGCCCGCCGGCCGGACCTGCCGCGCTACATGGCCGGCGGCCAGGACAACCCGCTTGGCGCGCGCGCGCTCTATCTCGGCTCCTCGCTCTACCGCATCCACGGCTCGAACGAGCCCGAGACCATGGGGGCGGCCGTCTCCTCGGGCTGCATCCGCATGACCAACAAGGACGTGGTCGATCTCTACGACCGGGTCCGCGTCGGCACGAAGGTGGTGGTGCGCGACTGAGGCGCCAGGCCATCCGGGGCTCTGCCCCGCCTCCCAAGGGCCTGAGGCCCTTGGGGATCCCTCGGATCGCTACTTCGGCATGAAGGCCCAGTAATCGAGGTCGAGGATGACGGCCGGGTCATAGGCGTCCCCTTGGCCCTCGCCCTGGCGGTCCGGGTAGGCGCCGCAGGGCTGGTTCTTCGTCGCCACCGTGCGCAGGCGCAGCAGGCCGACGTCATCGCGGCCGACGTCGGCGGTGTCGAGGACCTCGCTCCAGGCGTAGACGGTGTCGCCCGAGAACAGCGGCGCCACGTGCCGGCCCGCGTTGATGCCGGCGAGCGCGAAGGCGTTGGCGAGCCCGTTGAAGCTGAGCGCGCGGGCGAGCGAGATGACGTGGCCGCCGTAGATCAGCCGCTTCCCGAAGCGGGTGTCCTTCGCCGCGTGGTTGTCGAAATGCACCTTGGCGGTGTTCTGGAACAGGCGCGTGGCGATCTGGTGCTCGGCCTCCTCGACGGTCATGCCGTCGACATGGTCGATGCGCTCGCCCCGGGCATAGTCGCCGAAGCGGTGCGGGCTGCCCGCGAGGTCGAGGTCGTAGGCGGCCACGTCCAGGCGGGGCAGGGCGCCCGCGAGATCCTGCGGATCGACCACCTTGGCGAGGCTCGGCACGTGCTCCTCGGCGATCCGCGCCTCCGGGTCGCGCTTGCGCACGAGCACCCAGCGGCAATAGCTCAGCACCGTCTCGCCGGCGGCATCCGAACCGACCGAGCGCACGTAGACCACGCCCGTCTGGCGGTTCGAGCTCTCCTTGAGGCCGATCACCTCGGAGACGGTGGAGAGCGTCTCGCCCGGATAGACCGGCCGGCGGAAACCGCCCTCGGCGTAGCCGAGGTTGGCCACCGCGTTCAGCGAGATGTCCGGCACGGTCTTGCCGAAGACCACGTGGAAGGTGAGCAGGTCGTCGAGCGGGCTCCGCGGATAGCCGAGGCCTTGCGCGAAGGCGTCCGAGGACTGCACGGCGAAGCGCGGCCCGTAAAGGGCGGTGTAGAGCGCCACGTCGCCCGCGGTCACGGTCCGCGGCGTGGCGTGCCGGATGGTCTCGCCGAGGCGGTAATCCTCGAAGAAGCGGCCGGGATTGGTCTTCATGGGCGTTTCCTTGGCCATTGTTGTTCGTTGGACGGCGGGCGCCGCCGGCTCAGACCAGGAAGCGCACGAGATCGACGGTGATCAGGCGCTGCACGAAGAGCAGCAGCAGGATCAGGATGACGGGCGAGATGTCCACGCCGCCGAGGTTCGGCAGCAGGTTGCGGATCGGGCGCAGCACCGGCTCGGTGAGGCGATAGAGCACCTCGCCGATCTGGGCGACGATGGGGTTGCGCACGTTCACCACGTTGAAGGCCACGAGCCAGCTCAGCACGGCACTCGCGATGAGGACGTAGATGAAGAGGTTGATGACCGTGTTGATGAGCCAGAGCAGGGCATACATGCGCGGCGTCGTATCCTCGGATCTGGGCGCCGCCGGTGGCCCGCACAGGCGGCGCGTCGAAAGGTTCAAAATCGGGAATTGACAGGCTGAGCCGCCCAAGCCTACAAGGCCGGCGTCCCGGACGGGGCTGTAGCTCAGATGGGAGAGCGCCGCAATCGCACTGCGGAGGTCAGGGGTTCGAATCCCCTCAGCTCCACCACCGACTTTCGCTTGAAAATTGGTGTGTGGCATCAAGGACTTGGGGAGTGGCAGCTCCCGGATAAATCCCAATTCCTCCCACGCTTCCGTTTCGCTAAATCCCAGGCGTGGTCCGGTTTTCGACAGGATATCCACACCACCCCCGCGCAGCTACGGGGCAACCCTTGCTGTGCCTGACCCACGCCGTGCGCGTTGGTAGAGGGCGCGCCGGCCGGTGAATATCGAAGCCTGCACCGGCTTGGCGGGACCGCCGTCGTCCGGACCGGATGATCCAGGGATTCCGAGCGGCGGGGGCTACAAGGCCGCGCCGAGCCCGATTCGGAGGCGGTACTGCCACGTCAGCGAGAGGCAGACGCCTTCGAGGCTGGCCCAGATGTGGGCCGCATCCACGCCGAGCTGGAACAGGTTGCGCTGGAAGACCGCGCGGGTGTCCCGCGGGATCTCGAAGCTGTTCTCCGCCATGCCGGGCGGCGTCCACGCCGAGGCCGGATCGGGGTGGGCCGAGAACAGGCCCTTCTGGCTCGCGATGCGGGGCGCCAGGGCGGAGGGCAGCAGGAAGCCGACCTCGGCGATCTCGAAGGGGCCGGGACCCCGCTCGGGGTCGATCATGGAACTGCCGCCGAGCGGATGCGCGTACACGATGGCGTCCTCGTTCGCGGGCTGGCTGGCAACGGCGAAGAAGCAGGCGATGAGCGGATTGGTCGTCCAGTCGAGCAAGCGGGTCGGGAGACCGTAATGCTGACCCAGCGCCAGCCAGTCCCAATCCGTCGCCCCGGGCATCGCGACGTGCAGCCTGGCCTCGCGCTTGAAATCCTGGAACAGTTGCCGTTCGTGGCGCGGGTCGAACTCGGCGCCCCGGCCGGCGCTGGGCTTGCACTCGAAGGCCTTCGACGCGCAGCCGCGGAACACCCATCGTGAGTTCATGCGTGCCGCCAGGAAGGCGTGGAACGCCTGCCAGCGCTCCTGCGCCGGCCCGCCCTCTCCATCGCCGGACCCCGATGGTCCGGACGGGGACGGCGTGCGATCAGGCGCCCGCAGGCGCGCCGGAGCGGGTGGAAACCGTGGCGGCCTCAACGGGTGCCCTCCCGGCCGCCGATCACCGCAGGCATGCCACACACGTCCGGTAGAGCGCCGTGGCGAGATCGTGCGTCACCTCGCAGCCGCTTCCCGAGAACATCGTCAAATCCCCGCCGGAGGCCGTCTCGGCGAGCAGCACCACCGGCATGCCGTTGGCTTGCGCGTAGCCGACGTGAAGGTTCGTCCCGAGGTCGGCGACGTCGCCCAGGGCTAGGAGGGCTGAATGGGGCACGCGAGGCCGGGGCGGCCAATTCGCTCGCGTGGGTGAGCGGGGGCCGTCGTCCGCAAACGCCGTCTCCGTCCTGAACCCGAGCGCGTCGAGGTAAGCGGCCGCCTCGTCGAAGAGCCATCTTTGGGCCATGGTCCGGCGCGGTCCGGACAGGTAGACCCGGCAACCCGACGCGGGGCGCCCGGGCACCGCCTCCATCCCTTCGAGCTCGTCCGGCGGAGGCAGCGGCAACCGAGCCCCGTCGTTGAACCACGCCACGCAGCGGGACGCGAGGTCGGCCGCCCCCACGGCGTCGAAGCCACGCTCGCCCCAATAATGCGCGAAGGCCGCGCAGAAGACGTCGCCGGCCCCGATCCTGAACCAGCGGCGGGCGGCGTACGCCGGCACCGGGATGCCGGGGGCGTCGCCCCGGTACACCGTGGCACCGCCGAATGCGTGGCGCGACACGACGAGCGTGGCGCCCTCGCGGGCCATGACGCCGGTCGCGGCGTCGCGCGGGTCCGGGAGCGGCCCGAGCCGGACCAAGTCGGCATCCTGCACCACGTAGGCGAGTTGCTCCGTCGCCCGCGAGCCGGAACGCACGAAGGAGGACGCGGGGTCGGCGGAGCGCGGGTCGTAGACCGCCCGGCCGGCCGTGAGCCGGGCCGTGCCCTCCAGCATGCCGAACCCGAGCACGACGTCGCCGGTGACGGCCAGGTCGGCGTAGCGCCGGCCGGCCTCGGGAACCCAGCTCTTGCGAAGGGGATGCCAATACTCGAATTCGAGCCGCTCCCCGATGGCGACGATGTCCGTCTCGACCTCGAAGGCGGCCATGGTCGCCCGGAGGTCGCCGGCCGACTCGGCGTAAGCATACGTGCTCAGGCGGGTGCCCGGGGACAGCGCGCTCACCGCCATGGCGGCGCGCGCGCCCGAACCGAACAGGCCGGCCCAGGCGGGGAACGCGCAGCTCTCGAAATATGTGCCGCCGACGACGTTCACGCCTCGGCCCTCGTGACCGTAACGGTGCAGCGCGTCGCGCCGACATCCTCGATGAGGGCCTCGAACCGCACCCCCTGGTCGAGGCAGCCGAGCAGGCTCACGAGGCCGCGGAACGCGGCGAGGGCGCCGACGGTCGCCCCGTCGGCGGTGCGGCAGACTGCGGTGCTGGCGCCCGCGCCGGCCACGAGGTCCACCTCCAACACGTCTCCGGCCTGCAGGCCGCGCGTGGCGTCGCGGCGGACACCGATCAGGTCGACCGTGAAGGTCAGGTCGCACTCGTCGGACCCTGTCCGGACCTGTCCCATGCCGTACGGCATGCGGCGGCGTTTGGGTGGGAGCCCTCCGCCCATTCGTCAACCCTCCGCCCGCGCCGCGTCCGGTCGGTCCGGGGCCGCGCGGGATGCCTTCACGTCGGACCGCAGGCCGAACGACCGCAAGGTCTCGCGATGCTTCTCGCATCCGCGGCACTGCCCGCAGGCATATTCCATGACGTGACAGGAGAATGTCGCACCGAGCGCCGAGGCGGGAAGGCCGGACGCCGCGAGAAGGGCCGGCCCGCTCAGGTGCCGTGCGGGCGCCACGACGCGCACCCCACCCTCCTGGAGCCGCATCAGTCGGTCGAGCGTCCGCAGGAATGGGGCGCGTCCGTCGGCGTGGACATCGGTCGCCACCGTTCCGATGAGGATCTCCGACAGGCCTTCCGCGACGAAGCGCATGCCTGCGAGGGTGACCAGGATCTGGTTGCGGTAGGGCCACCATTCGGGGGCACGCGCGAGCGCGGCGGGCTCCCCGCCGGCCAGGGGCCCGAGGCCAAGCCCGGACAGGTCGACCTGAAGCGTTTCGAGCCGCAGCCCGAACTCGGCCGCGATGGACGTCGCAGCCGCCCTTTCGCCCGCCGCCGGCCGCTGGCCGTAATCGACGAACAGGCAGGCGTCCGGCCTCTGCCACCAAGCGAGGGCGGTCGAATCGAGGCCGCCGGAAAACAGCAGAACCCTCATCGCAGCGAGGCCCACACGACCCGATAGAGGGCGGAGGCGAAATCGTCGACGACCTCGCAGCCGGTGCCGGCCAGCATGGTCAGGTGATGCTCGTCGAGGCGTTCGGCCAGCACGACCACTGGGATGCCGCGCGCCCGCGCATGTCCAACCTCGAAGATCGAGCCCGGGTCCGCCCCGTCGAGCAGGGCGAGCACGGCTTGGCAGCCGTCGAGCCCCGCGAGGTCGGCGGTGGCGAGGGCGACGGCGCCGCCCCCCGTGCCCACGTCGTGCAACGGCGAGAAGACAGACGCGCCGAGGGCGTGCAGCCGGTCCCGTGCCTCCTCGACGAGCCAGCGTTGGGCGATGTGGAAGAACGGGGCCGCGAGGTAGACGCGGCCGGGCTCCCCGCCCACGGGTGCGAGCGCCTGGTCGGCGAGGTCGGCGGCCGCGGGCAGCGGCAGCGAGCGCGTGTCGACGAAATGGTGGACCGCGCGCGACGCCAGGTCGGCCGCCGCCGCGGCGTCGAGGCCGCGCTCGCCCCAGTGATGCGCGAAGGCGGCGCTGAAGACGTCGCCCGAGCCGATCTTGAACACGCGGGCGGATCGATAAGCGGGCACCGCGACGGGGTCGCGACCAGGCCGGTGGACGGTCGCGCCCGAGCAGCCACGCTTGACCACGACCACGTCGGCCGCGTGCAGGGCGAGAACGGCCTCGCCTGCGGCCGGCCCCTCCTCGCCCGTCGCCCCCTCCGCCTCCCCCTCGTTCAGGACTACGGCCAGGGCCTCGGCCCGGGACCCGTTGGCGCGGAACGGGACAACGTCGTCGCCCTGCGGGTCGTGGACCGCCCGCTCCGCGGACACGACCGCGTCGCCCTCCACGAAGCCGAAACGCAGCACGACCCGCCCGTCGACCGAGAGGGCCGGGTGTCGCGTCGGCACGCCGGGCCGCAGCGTGGCCGGCGACAGGGCATGGAAGTAGCCGAAGCTGATCTCCTCGGCGATGGGCATTACCGTCGCCGTCACCCCGCAGGCGTGCATCGAGCTCTCGACGTCGCGGGCCCAGCCTGCGAAGGCATAGGTGTGAAGGCTGCTGCCCGGCGAGAGCTGCCCGACCGCCGCGGCGGCACGGCCGCCCGAACCGAACAGCCGGCGCCAGCGCGGGATCTCGCAGATCTCCAGGTAGGACCCTCCGGCGACGATCAACCCAGCACCGGTGCGATGGCGACGCGACAGAGGAGGCGGCCGACCTGCGTCACGGTCGCCGCGTAGCGGTGGTGGGTGCGCAGGCAACCGAGAAGTTCGTCGAGGCCTTCGACGTTCGCCAGCGTGCCGACCACCTGCCCGGCGGGGCGGGTACGGCACACGGCGGTCTCGAACGCACCCGCCCTGTGCAGCGCGACGTCCAGGACGTCGCCGATGCGCACGACGGCGACGACGTCGGCCCGGACCCCGGTCAGTTCGACGTCGTAACTGAGGTCGCAGGGCGAGCCCGTCGGCGCATTCCCGCCCTCCGATCCGGCGGTCGAGCTCGGCGCGCCCGGCCCTGCACCGGCCGGCGCGACCAGGCGACGGCCCGAACTTTTCTTGCTGCCCCCCGACATCCCGCTTGCCCGGCCACTGGTGAAGGAGACCTGATTTCTTATCGGCCTCCGCCGTCGCCGGTCAAACCGGTCCCCGGCCGATGTTGCGCATCGCCCGCCACATGACGGCATCGACCAGCGACGGCTTCGCGTCCAGGGCCACGCAGAACTGCAGGAAGCGCCGTTCGAGCGCCTCGTAGTCCCGCGGGAGGCGGATCGGCCGCTCGAACAGGCCGATCAGGAGGCCTGCACGGATGATGTGAATGTCGAGGATGGCGACCTCGTCCGAGCCCAGCCAGTTCCGGGTGACCCACGAGGCGGTCTTCGGACCGACGCCGGGCAGGCGCATCAGGTGGCGTCGGAAGGCCAGGGCGTCGCTCGACGGCGGAGGATCGGTCTCGATGAGCGTCAGCGCGTCGGCGAGCCTGCCCGCCCTCTGCTTCGGGAAGCGGTAGCGCACCGACCTTTCGCCGATGCGGACCGGCCTGCGCAGGAGGGCCTCGATCTCATCGGCCCCGGGACGACGGCCCGGCTCGAAGATCCCATCCGCGGCGAGCGCGCGATGGACCGCGTGGTTGACCTCGGCCGTGATGCCGTAGCCCCCGAGCAGACAGAAGCCGATCTCGTGGGCCAGGCTGACCTCCCGCCCCACGAACCCGTCGACCGGCTCGCTGGCCCGACCGACCATGAAAGCCCAGAACGCGGCACTCGGCACCCATTCCGGGCGCCCCCACCGCACCCCCGGCATCAATTCGGCCTCCGGGTCCGCGGGAATCGTCGCGACCGACCGCGTCCTCCCGGACGTCTGAGCCTGCATCCTGCGCGCCTTGATTATTCGTTATCATTCGATTTTATTGACTTCATGAGCGGAAGCAAGCGGGCGGCTGACGGCGGGGATGCGCATGCGCTGGCGATTGCCCTCGGTCGCGTGCGTCGAGAGCGCGGGCTTACGCAGGCTGCCCTTGCCAAGATCCTCGGCGCGAGCCAGGCGACCATATCGAAGCTATTGGCAGGGCAACATAAGCCTAGACCCGCGCTGCATCTCGCCGCGGTTCGGTTCATCGGTGCGCACCCGTCGGAGGATCCCGCGGCTTTCTCGAACCTGACGCTGCGCGTGGAGGCGGCTGCACGGCAGTCGGTCGCGTTCCGAGCGCTCCTGGAGGCCGCGGTGGCGCTCTTGAATGAAAACGAATAGCCGCGCCGGGCGGTGCGGCAAGGTCGGGAACCGTCGTTCTCGGCGCCGGATGGAACGTGCCCCGGGACCAGGCCGAGGCGGCGCGCCCGGGCGGCGGGACCCGGCGCCTCGATGACGAGCGCGGGTGCCGCCCCCCCCGGGCCTGGTCGCTCAAACGAATGCATCCACGGCGGGTAGGCCCCGGCATGATCGCGGCGCCCGGGCGCCGGCGGCGCTCGGCCCCTTCGGCGTGGGATGACAATGGTCCGGCGTGCGGATACGGCGTCGGCCGAGGTGTTTGCCGACTTCGAACGGATCGGCTCGCCCTCGGCCTGCCCGACGCGACGTCGCCCGGGCTACGCCATCGCCTTCCCATCGGCAGGAGCATTTGTCTCGGGGTGCCCCACGCCTTTCGCATGTTCAAGGCCATGACGGATCTCGGCTTCGCCCAGGGCGAGGCGCTCGCCGTCGGCGGATTGATGGAGATTTCCCGGCATCCCGATACCCGCTTCGACGGCGAGGCTTGCCTCGACCGGCTGTGCGAGGGAGGCTTCGCCGAAGAGGCCGCGGAGGCGGTGGCCAGCGCGTTGCGCCACTGCTTCCTGTCGGAGAAGGCCACCGCGCAGTACGAGCGGACCAAGCTGAAGACGGCGCTGGTTCGCGGCGGCATCGCCGCCGCGAAGGCGGACGCGTTCCTGACGACGCTGGAAGGTTCGGTCGTCACGCGCCGCACGGCCGAGGTCAGGCGGCCGGTTCCGCACGCTCCGAGCCCCGGCCGGGTCGTGATGTGCGATTTCACCTACCTCGTGAAGCCGGAGATGCAGAAGGAACGGCGGGCGATCGTCGTGTCCTCGCGCTCGGCCGGCGCCGCCGGGCGCTGCACGGTGGTGCCGGTGAGCAAGAGCCCGCCCCGGGAGAACAACACCCATCATTTCCGGTTCGAGCCGGGCACGTATCCCTTCTTCCACCAGACCGACCCGGTTTGGGCCGTCTGCGACCACATCTATACCGTTTCCCTGGTCCGGCTGTGGCAGGTCAACGTGAACCGCCGCCCGGCGCTGCCGTCCATCTCGCCCGCCGAGCTCGCCGGCATCCGAGCGCTCCTCGGAACCGTGCTGGGCCTCGATCATTGACCCGGCGAGGCGGATATGCGATATCCCTCTCACTCGCTGGAGGCGGGTCACACCGTCTTTTCAGCTGACCGAAGATGCTCGCCATCGGAGGTCGGGGTTTGCCCGCGGGTATTCCCCTCAAACGAAAGCTCCGCTCAGGCGGGGCTTTTTCGTTGGCGGTATGCGCCTCGAACGCACAAGGACCGCCGTACACCCACGCTGCGCTCCTTCCTGGCACACGTCACGGCCCGAGAGGCGAGAGCTTAAGCTTGGCGAGGGCCGGCCCTGCATCCGGGCGTCGGCGCCATCGGCCGACGCCGGCTAGGGCCGATCCGAGGCGGCACCCTGGCAGAACCGAACGAGGTCTGCAGGATCGACATCGTCGGATACGGCCCAGAACCAATCCAACAACTCGGGCAGCCACTGGCGACCGATGCAGCAGCGCGTGCGCCCGGGCCGACTCAGGTCGAGGCGCGACAGGGTGCCGGCCATGACCAAGCGCCGCTCTCGATGGACCAGGACGTGAAGTTCGGCACCGCTGCACGCGATCCGAACTCGGGTCTCCGGCGTGCCGACGACGAGGGCGATCTCATCGCCGCGCATCGAGTCCTTCGCTCCTAGGGAAGCGGTGCACTCGGCGAGGAACCGAACGAGCTTCGGGCCCGTGAGGCGGGCTTGGCGCGCCGGGAACCGTGCGACGAAGGGTGAGCGCTCGGAATGCGACCGGCGCGGCGGTCCGAAGTTCCGCGGCGAGGTCTCGCCGGCGAACGCGCGCCATGGCGCAGCCAGTGCCTCCAGCACGGACAACCACTCTCCAACGAGGCAGTACCCGGTCGGCGGCGCCCCATCCCTCGCGGTCAAGGAGGCAACGAGCGTTCCCCGCACGATCAGGCGAAAGGCCCGCGCGCGCGCCGCGGTGACCAGGCCGCGGATGACCATGCCGGGAGCGATCTCGTGCTCGCTCATGGTTCCGTCGGCGGCCCGGCTGCGCGGCGGCGTCACGACCGAGAGCAGGGCGACGAGAGACAGGACGTGCAGGCGACGCGCGTCGCCGAACGAGGTGGTCATGTGCGCTCCGAGTCCATGTTTGCGTTGGATGGTCGAACGGGCGGTAGGCCGCGGGCTTGCCGGGTCTCGATCTCCGCCAGCGCCCTGCCTTCCTGCGCAGGGAGCCGATCTGCGAGGCGATGGATTGGCCTTGCCATGGGCGGGCGATCAGACCCGACCCGGCCCGGCGGGACCGGACCTGCCTTTGCTGCGGGGCCTCTTCGCCGACGGGCTGTAATGCGTCCCGTCGAAGTCGACCCAACCGGCCTTGCGAAGCCGCCGCATCGCGGCCAGAAGGGAATTGTCGCGCGCCTCGGTCCGCTCGCCCCCGTCCCAGTCCCTCAGCTGTCCGAGCAGCTCCCGGGATGTCAGGGGCTTGCCTGCGCGCTTGACGAGGTCGTACGCAGCGGCGCTCACCCCCTTGAGCGGGCGGGGGGACCTCTTGGGCCGAGGACCGGCTTGCGGTGCCGCGACCTCCTTGGCGCCGGGCGGCACCTGCTGCGCAGGCTCCGGGGGTGGAGGCGGCGTGACAGCCTCGGCACCGCGCCCGATGGGCGCCGAAGCCAGCCAGTTCGCCAAGGCAGGGGGCACGGCCGCCGTTCCGGACAGGAAGGCGTCGATGACGACGCGCTTGAGCACGGGCTCCGCGTGGAGCCGCCAGTATTCCTCCGCCCGCTCCGCCGCCCAATCCGAGTCGCCCATGGTGCCGTACCTCCGTTGCGCCACACTAACCTCCGACGGTTACACGTCCACATGGATATCTAAGCGGGGTTCGAGGCGACGCGATTTATCCACAGGGAGTTTCGCGTCACGGCGGAGGGATGGCCACAGCGAATTGCAGAGATCCTGGTGGACGTGGGTCGGCCGCCGCCGAGGAGCAGGCGACAACATACCCGACCGCTTCCGCGCTCGGCGACGGAACCGTCGCCCAGGTCGCGGACCAAGTCGCCGCCTGGGCGGCGGCGTTGAAGGGGCAAGGCGCCTTTCCAGCCGGACCTCGTCCTGGCCGGGGCGACCCGACGAAGCTTCCGACGCGGCGTTGCCTTGACCGCTCCGTAGCGAGCTGAATCCATTGGCTCACCGTACGCAGTCCCATGGTCCGCGATGTTCCGCCCGTCCTCGATCTTCTTCGCAAACCGCAAGGTGCACGCCCTGCGCGCGCAACTCGCCAATGTCCGGCAGCCTATCGCCGAGGCGACCGCTCGACAGGTCGTCGCGCTGGCGTGGGGGTGGCAGTCCTGGAGCGAGTTGCTTTCGGCGCTTGAGACGCCCGGCACGCCCACGCCGCTCGACGAGGAACTCGTCGGCCCGGATGCCCGGGCCGGGGCCATGGGCCTCCTCAACACGCGTATCGTGGGACAGCGCAGCAAGAGTTCCAGCTGCGCTCTCCAGACCGTCGTCGGCCTGCCGCCGCCGGTTTGCCTATCGCTGAGCGCCTTCCTGCGCCTGACCGGACGTCATCCCGTCGGCACTTGGCTGACACCTGAAGCATACCGTGAATTGTATGAGGCGTCCGTCGCGCCGAGGCCGGATTGGGCCCTGGATCTCCTGGACCATCAGCGACGGTCGCGGGAGGCGCCGCAGCGGTTTCCGCTTCCGCCGGATCGACCACGCTGATCGAAGGGCTCCGACGTGCCGGTCACGTCGCCCGGGGCGGGCCAGCGGTTTCGGGCGGAACGGTCACGACTTGGATCGAGTGGTCGAGCCATCGCCAGCCCCCCCGCGAGCCGCGGATCGTGGCAAGCTGCCGAGATGGCCGGCCGGTCTGCCGGGTTCCGCTCGCGACCGACCGTACGGGCGTGGCTCATGCGCTGCTATACCCATATCGACGCCTCGCTGGCTTGAGACCTGCGCATGCGTCGTCGGCGAGGACGACGGCATCATCAGCGAAGCCAATATCGCGCGTGCGCGGCGGCGTCGCTGGGTGGCCTCGGCCTGTCGCTGATCGGCTGCGGACAGGAGACGGGCGCTGGCGGGCCGGCCGTGCGGGCGGATGACCGAAGTCGCGGTGTTCCACGTCGTGTGCATGGACGTGCGTCGCGCCCGCGGGGCGATGGCCCATGAGGGCGCACGGGATCACACGGATGCTGCGCACTGGCTGGTTTCGGTAAGCGCTCGGCCGCGGTGCTCCGATTGCTGCGGTTAGCAGACTTGAACACCAATCTAGCGACAAGGCGGCGGCAGCCATGCATCACACGAAACTGCCGAGATGCCGTTCTTCGTTTCGGTTTCCGGGCCCGGGCGTAGGAGGCCAGTTATCTACTGCAGGATCCTGAGGACACATAAACACCCAACATCAAAAAAACGCGCATGTACAGATAGATATCGCAGAGAGCAGACATTTGGGCGACCGGTCTCCGCTGGCTCCCAAGCGGAGGCTCGGGAGCCAGCGGAGACCGTTCGCCCAATTGCGAGATGTCTGCCAAAAATTATTCAAAGATCAATGACATCGGGCGATTTGCGAGGACTTGCGGTCGCCAGAGGCCGACGTGGACGGATCATTGCCGCCAGGAGTGTGGTGCCGAACCGGCCACCTCATTTGGTCAACCCGGCATTCCGGTGCCGAGCACCATTATTCTGCACTGAAGCAACCTAGAGCGAAGAAGGGGGGCCGTTTCGAAGGCGGCCCTTCGGCTTGGCTGCTGAAGCGAAGCACCTGTTCTTCGAGCCCGCCTCGGCCTCGCCGGGGATGCCGACCGCTTCCGGTCGTGTGCCCCACAAGGCGCCTGCCAAACCGACGTTCGCGAGCGCGAGCACCGCCAGAAGGGCATAGGCCAAATCGGGGCCGCCGTAGGTGAGGACCGTGGCCCCCAGCGACGGAGCAAGAGCCTGGGCGATCAGGCTCGGCCGGGCGAGCCGCCCCGCCAGAACCGGGTAGCGTTCCGACCCGAACAGGGCGAGCGGCACCGTGCCTCTCGCGATCGAGTAGATCCCGTTGCCGGCACCGTAGAGCACCAAGGCGATGCCGACCGCAGGAATGCCCACTGCCAGGATTGCCAGCCCGAGCGCCACGAGGGCCATGGCCACGTTTAGCGTCCAGAGCGGGTGGTGCCGCCCCTTATTGGCCATCTCGATAACGCGGGCTCCGACCTGGGACGGCCCGATCAGGGCGCCGTAGGATACGGCGGCGGCAAAGGCCACGCCGCGTGCCTGCAGCAAGGTAATCAGGTGGACCGAGATCAACGTCATCACGGTGCCGCCGAAAACCAACACGCCGGCCATCAGCGCGAAGGCGCGCCGTTCCCGCGAGGTGAGCGGCGCTTCGCCAAGGTGTTTTACGTCCCCGCCGTTAGCCAAGGCAGGCGCCTCAGGGATCAGACCGAGCACCAGGGGAAGCGTGACGAAGAGGTGCAGCCCGGCATAGGCAAGACATGTCGAGCGCCAGCCGACCTGCTCGACGAGAAGGGCCGAGAGCGGCCAGCAGACGGTGCTGGCGAACCCACCCCATAGGGTCAGGGTGGTGATGGCCGGGCGCGCCTCGTCGCCGTAGAGCCGGCCGAGGGTGGCGAAGGCCGGGTCGTAGAGGCCGCAGCCCATCCCGAGCCCAATGACCAGCCAGCCGGACAGGAACACCGGAAGGTTCGGTGCCAGTCCGATCACCAAGTGGCCACCCGCTAGCAGCAAGGCCGCCGATACAAGGACCGGCCGACCCCCGTGCCGGTGGATGGCGATTCCGACCCGGGGCGAGGCGATTGCCGCCACCAGCAGGCCGATGGACAGCCCCCCGACCACCCATGCGAGCGGCCAACCCGTGTCGGCGGCGATGGGCCCCGCCAGCACCGCCGGCAAGTAGAAGGACGAGCCCCAGGCGAGGATCTCCACCACGCCCAGGGCCGAGATGACGACGAGGCGGTTGTGGACCTCAGACCTCACGGGAGGCAGGCTTCAGCGCCGCTGCCTTGCCGGCCGCGCCACGCTCGTACCAGCCCTGCGAGCGGTTCACGATCCATACGACGGAAAGCATGACTGGGACCTCGATGAGGACGCCGACCACGGTGGCCAGCGCCGCGCCCGAGTTGAAGCCGAACAGGCTGATCGCGGCCGCCACCGCGAGCTCGAAGAAGTTCGAGGCGCCAATCAGTGCCGAGGGCCCGGCCACGCAGTGCTGCTCCCCGGCGACCCGGTTCAGGAGGTAGGCCAGCCCCGAGTTCAGGTAAACCTGGATGAGGATGGGGACCGCGAGCAGCCCGATGACCGCGGGCTGGGCCAGGATCTGCTCGCCCTGGAAGCCGAACAGCAGCACCAGGGTCGCCAGAAGTGCGGCGAGCGAGGTGGGCCCGAGCCTGGCGAGCAGCCGGTCGAGGGCGGCCCGCCCGCCGGAGGCCAGGAGGCCACGGCGGATCACTTGCGCGACGACGACCGGGATGACGATGTAGAGCGCCACCGACAACACCAGCGTCCCCCAAGGCACGGTGATGGCCGAGAGCCCGAGAAGCAGGCCAACGATGGGGGCGAAGGCCACCACCATGATGGTGTCGTTGAGCGCCACCTGGCTCA
>NZ_LSIX01000392.1:0-14568 GCF_001556475.1 Methylobacterium sp. CCH5-D2
GCGCGGTACGGCGCCGGCCGCGGGCCGAGACGACGACCGCCTGACGGCAGCGTATCCCGGGCCGCATCCTGGGGCGCATCCCGGGCACGGTGTGTCCGGGCATCTACAGCCGCTTGCCCGCGCGGTGCACTAGGGAGAAGGCACGAAACCGTGCGGGCCTCCGCCCGCGCCGGATCCGTGCTCAGAGTCGCAACCCATGGCGCGTTCACCGACCCCGACCATCGATCCGGCCCTCGATGCCGCGGCCCTGCTCCGGCGCGTCGGCTTCTTCGGACTGTTCGTCGTGGTGCCGGTGGTGTCGCAGGTGGCGCGCCGCGCCTCCGTGATCCTGGCGCCGATCGCCGTCGTGCTCCTCGTCATCGCCAGCGCCATCGACGGGCGCCAGCGCCGCCTCGGACCGCTCGGGCTGCGCCTGCTCGGCTCGCCGGCCTTCCTGGCCGGCATGCTGGTGGTGCTCTGGTCCGCCCTGTCGCTCGCCTGGACGCCGTTCCTGGGCGCCGCCGCCGAGCGGCTGGCCAACCTCGTCGCGGTGATCCTGCTGACGCTGATGGGCTATCTCTCGCTGCCCGACCGGATGCGCTCGGCCAACCTCTACCTGCTGCCGCTCGGCGTCACCGTCGCGGCCCTGGTGGCGGTGCTGCTCGGCCTGTTCGGCGAGCAGCTGATGCGCGGCAGCGCGGAGGACGACGGCGCCCTCAGCCGCGGCCTGACGCTGCTCGCCCTGCTGGTCTGGCCGGCCGTGGCGTGGCTGCGCTCGCGCCGCCGCGACCGCGAGGCGTTGGCGATCGCGCTCGCCGTGGCCGCCGCGCTGGCGATCTCGCCGAACCTCACGCAGATCGTGGCCCTCGTGGTCGGCGCGCTGGCCTTCGCGGTGACGAGCTGGCGGCCGCGCCTCGGCGTGCTGCTGACGGCGGGCATCAGCGCGGGCCTCCTCGCGGCGGCCCCGCTGCTGCCCTTCCTCGCCCGGCCGGTCGGCGCGGCCCTGTTCGGGCCGCTGGCGCCCGGCGTGCTGTCGCTGAAGAGCTGGCAGAAGGTCGTCACCTCGGAGCCGCTCCGCCTCATCACCGGCCACGGCTTCGAGACGGCGCTGCGCGGCCGCTTCGCCGGGCTGGTGCCGATGAACGCGCCGACGACGGCGCTGTTCGAGTTCTGGTACGAACTCGGCGTGGTCGGCTCGCTCGCCGCCGCCTTCGCCCTCTACGCCTCGATCCGGCGGGCGGGGCGCGACAACCCGCTCCTGGTGCCGGGCGCGATGGCGGCCTTCGCCAGCGCCTTCACCATCGCGTGCATCGGCGTCGGCCTCACCGTAGTCTGGTGGCTCACCGCGATCGCGCTGACCATCCTCGTCTTCGTGGCGATCGAGCGCGGCCAGTTCCGCACCAGCCGCCCGAAGATCAGCCGCCTGCGGCGCATCCGGGACGGGGACGCGGGCTAGGCGATCTCCGCCGCCGCCTCGATCCGGGCCATGTCGTCGTCCGAGAGGCCGAAATGGTGGCCGATCTCGTGAATCAGCACGTGGGCGACGAGGTGGCCCAGCGTCTCGTCGTGCTCGGCCCAGTAGTCGAGCAGCGGTCGGCGGTAGAGCCAGACCGCGTTCGGCATCTGACCGGTGACCATCTCGCCCGCCTGCGCCAGCCCGACGCCGCGGAACAGGCCGAGCAGGTCGAACTCGCTCTCGCACGCCATCTCGGCCAGCGTCTCTTCGTCGGGGAAATCGTCCACGACGATGCGCACGCCCGCACACAGCGCGCGGAACGCCTCCGGCAGGCCCGCGAAGGCGGCGTCGGCCAGCGCCTCGATCTGGGCGAGGCTCGGCGCCTTGGCGGCGGCGAGCGCGGCGGTGTCGGGCTGGCCGCTCACGGGGTTGTCGCCGGGATCACGCAGCCCTCCAGGAAACCCGCGAGGTCGTCGGTGATGTGGTCGATATGCGGCTCCTGCACCGCCGCCTGCTCGAAGGCCTCGCGATAGGGATCGGCGATCTTGGGCACCACCAGCACCGTCGCCATGCCGAGATCGTGCGGCACCACGAGGTTGCGGGCGATGTCCTCGAAGAGCGCCGCGCGCGTCGGGTCGATGCCGTGCCGGTCGAGGAAGCGCTCGTAGGTCGAGCGCTCGGGCTTGGGCACGAAATCGGCCGCCGCGATGTCGAACACGTCCTCGAAATGCTCGAGGATGCCGAGCTTCTCGGCCACCCGCTCGGCGTGGCGGCGCGAGCCGTTGGTGAGGATGAGCTTGCGGCCCGGCAGCCGCTCGATCGCGTCGCCGAGCGCGGCGTCGAGCCGGATCGTCGAGTGGTCGATGTCGTGGGCGAAGTCGAGGAAGTCGTGCGGATCGACGCCCTCCTCGACCATCAGCGCCTTCAGGGTGGTGCCGTAGCGGTGGTAGAAGTGCTTCTGCAGGGCACGCGCCGAGAGGCCGTCGAGCCCATAGAGGCGCATCACGTAGAGCGTGATGCGCTCGTCCACCTGCGGCCACACCATCGCGTCGCTGGGGTAGAGCGTGTTGTCGAGGTCGAACACCCAGGTATCGACGCGGTCGAAACCGCGGGCATCGGGTGTCGTGAGGCGACAGGCTTCGGGCAGGTACACGAGGCTCTCGACGGCGCAAGGGGGCGACCGGGCGTGCCCGGCCGCGGGAGCAGGATCAGGCCCTGCGGATCAGGGTGCCGGCACCGTAATCGGTGAACAGCTCCAGCAGCACCGCATGGTTGACCTTGCCGTTGAGGATGACCACCGCCTCGACGCCCTGATCGATCGCGTAGATGCAGGTCTCGATCTTCGGGATCATGCCGCCCGTGATCGTGCCGTCCGCGATCAGCCGCCGGCAATCCTCGACGGTGAGTTCCGGGATCAGGTTCTTGTCCTTGTCGAGCACCCCCGGCACGTCGGTGAGCAGCAGGAGGCGCTTGGCGCGCAGCGCCCCCGCGATGGCGCCCGCGAAGGTGTCGGCGTTGACGTTGTAGGTCTGCCCGTCCGCCCCGTAGGCGACGGGGGCGAGCACCGGGATCAGCTCGGCCTTCAGCACCGCGTCGAGCACGCCGCGCTCGACGTGCTCCGGCTCGCCGACGAGGCCGAGATCGACCACCTGCTCGACCATGCTGTCGGGGTCGCGCACGGTCTTGGTCGCGCGCTTGGCCCGGACCATGTTGCCGTCCTTGCCGCACAGGCCGATCGCCCGGCCGCCCTCGGCCGAGATCCAGCCGACGATCTGCTTGTTGATCGAGCCGGCGAGCACCATCTCGACCACCTCGACGGTCGGCTCGTCGGTGACGCGCAGGCCGCCGCGGAACTCCGACTGGATGCCGAGCCGGTCGAGCATCCGGCCGATCTGCGGACCGCCGCCGTGGACCACGATCGGCTTGAGGCCGGACTGCTCCAGCAGCACCACGTCCTCGGCGAAATCCTCCGCCGCCGCCCGGTCGCCCATGGCGTGGCCGCCGTACTTGATCACCACGATCTCCTGATCGTAGCGCTGCATGTGGGGCAGCGCCTGGGCCAGGACCTCGGCACGGACGTGCACGTTGGGCAGTTCGGTCATCGCATTCCCTCGCGCCCGGTCGGCACCCCGAGCGGGCGGACTTCTAGCGGAAGTGTCGGCGCCTGCGAAGCCGCGGGCGCCCGCCCGTCATAGGCGCGCTCCTTGATCACTTCATGATGGTCCATCCGGCCGGGGCTGGCACCCGGACGGAACATCCGGCAAAAGCTGGGCCATTCGGGGCCGTCGCCTCAATCTCACCGCGAATCCGGGCGAGGGGCGGGGCCGGGCCGCCGGGGCTCCCCGGAACACAGGAAAAGGCGTCCATGCGCATCGCGATGATCGGGTCCGGCTATGTGGGCCTCGTCTCGGGCACCTGCTTCGCGGATTTCGGCCATCAGGTCGTCTGCGTGGACAAGGATCCGGCCAAGATCGCGGCGCTCAACGCCGGGCGCATGCCGATCTACGAGCCCGGCCTCGACGCGCTGGTGGCCGAGAACGTCGAGCAGGGCCGCCTCAGCTTCACCACCGAGCTGAAGCCCGCGGTCGCCGAGGCCGACGCCGTGTTCATCGCGGTCGGCACGCCGTCGCGCCGCGGCGACGGCTTCGCCGACCTCTCCTTCGTGTTCGCGGCAGCCCGCGAGATCGCCGAGGCGGTGAACGGGTTCACGGTCGTCGTCACCAAGTCCACCGTGCCGGTCGGCACCGGCGACGAGGTCGAGCGCATCATCCGGGAGATCCGCCCCGACGCCGAGGTCGCGGTCGCCTCCAATCCCGAGTTCCTGCGCGAGGGCGCGGCGATCGGCGACTTCAAGCGGCCCGACCGCATCGTGGTCGGCGCCGAGGACCCGCGCGCCGAGGAGGTGCTCCGGGAGATCTACCGCCCGCTCTTCCTCAACCAGGCGCCGATCCTCGTCACCGGCCGGCGCACGGCGGAGCTGACCAAGTACGCCGCCAACGCGTTCCTGGCCACCAAGATCACCTTCATCAACGAGATCGCCGACCTCTGCGAGCAGGTCGGCGCCGACGTGCAGCAGGTCGCCCGCGGCATCGGGCTCGACAACCGCATCGGCGCGAAGTTCCTGCACGCGGGCCCCGGCTACGGCGGCTCCTGCTTCCCGAAGGACACGCTGGCGCTGGTCAAGACCGCGCAGGACGCGGGCACCCCGGTGCGGCTCGTCGAGACGGTGGTCGCCGTCAACGACAGCCGCAAGCGCGCCATGGCCCGCAAGGTGGTGCAGGCCTGCGGCGGCTCGGTGCGCGGCAAGACGGTGGCGGTGCTCGGCCTGACCTTCAAACCGAACACCGACGACATGCGCGACGCGCCCTCGCTCTCGATCATCACCGGCCTGCAGGACGCGGGCGCCCGGGTGCGCGCCTACGATCCGGAGGGCATGGAGGCCGCCAAGCCCCTGCTCGGCGAGGTCGCGTATGCCCGCGACGCCTACGACTGCGCCGAGGGCGCCGACGCCCTGGTGATCGTGACCGAGTGGAACGCCTTCCGGGCGCTCGATCTCGCCCGCCTCGGACAGGCCATGGCGGGCCGCGTCCTCGTCGATCTGCGCAACGTGTACGATCAGGCGAGTGTGCAGCGGCACGGCTTTCGCTACGTCAGCGTCGGCCGTCCAGGCGACGCGGAGGCCTGAGCCGCGCGCCCATGCCGTGGCGGCATGGCGACAATACCGGAGCGGGACTGTTCCGGAACGCGATTGCTTCCACCACCGGGGTCGGTGGTCGATGCAGCGTGAGCGCAGCGAGACCGTCTGTCCCGCCGCGGATGTCGTCGGATTCGCGCAAGTCGTGCCCCGGCCGCGAACGAACATCCATTCGACGGACGGCGGGCAAAGCGGCCGAATTAAGGCAACGATCCTGCGGCACCGCAACAAACGGAATCGTCGGACTGCACTTTGTCAATGCGGCAGGTCCAGCAGGCCTGAATCGACGTTGATGAATACATGCCACAGCCCGATGCATTCGGGCAACAGCCCACATCGTCCCAGCTCTCGCCGGTTTGCCTCCGCATTGGAGCCATACTAAGGGATCAAGGGAATGCCCCGTGGCCGGCGGACGAATCGGCTCCCGTAACGAGCGTGTGCGAACCGAACGTGACTCAACGTACAGATATCGCCATCGTCGGTCGTGCCTGCCGCCTGCCCGGCGCTTCGAGCGTCGATGGCCTCTGGCAGCTTCTGACCGAGCCGCGCTGCGCGGTGAGCCGCGTCCCCGATGATCGCTGGTCGCTGGACCGCTTCGGCCACCCGCGCGCGCAGGAGCGCGGCAAGAGCTACACCTGGGCGGCGGGCGTGCTGGACGACGTCTGGTCGTTCGACCCGGCGGTGTTCGGCATCTCGCCGCGCGAGGCCGAGCAGATGGACCCGCAGCAGCGCCTGCTGCTGGAGCTGACCTGGGAAGCCCTGGAGGATGCGGGGCTTCGTCCCTCCGCGGTCGCCGGCTCGCAGATCGGCGTGTTCGTCGGCGCCTCCTCGCTCGATTACGGCAACCTGCGCATCCTCGACGCCTCGTCGGGCGACGCCTACGCGGCCACCGGCAACACGCTCTCGATCCTCTCCAACCGCATCTCCTACATCTTCGACCTGAAGGGTCCGAGCTTCACGGTCGACACCGCCTGCTCGTCCTCGCTGGTCGCGCTCGACAACGCCGTGCAGGCGATCCAGTCCGGCCGCATCGACACGGCGGTGGTCGCGGGCGTGAACGTGCTCGCGAGCCCGTTCAACTTCATCTGCTTCTCGAACGCGCAGATGCTCTCGCGCACCGGCCTGTGCCAGGCCTTCTCGGCCAACGCCGACGGCTACGTGCGCTCGGAGGGCGGCGTCGTCCTCGTGCTGCAATCGGCCGAGGCCGCCATGCGGGCGGACGCCACCGTGCGCGGCCGCATCGTCGCCTCGGGCGTCAACTCGGACGGGCGCACCACCGGCATCTCGCTGCCCTCCGGCTACGCGCAGGGCGCGCTGCTCGAGAAGGTCTACCGCGAGGCCGAGATCGACCTCGACCGGATCGCCTTCGTGGAGGCGCACGGCACCGGCACCCCGGTCGGCGACCCGATCGAGGCCTCGGCCATCGGGACGAAGCTCGGCCGCCTGCGCAAGGCGCCGCTGCCGATCGGCTCGATCAAGACCAATATCGGCCACACCGAGCCGACCTCGGGCCTCGCCGGCCTGCTCAAGGCCAGCCTCGCGCTCGAGCACGACCTCGTCCCGGCCTCGCTCCACTCCGCCGAGCTCAACCCCGACATCCCGTTCGGCGAGCTGAACCTCGACGTGGTGCGGCAGGCCCGCCCGATCGCGCGGGGCACGGCGGAGCGCTTCGCGGGCGTCAACTCCTTCGGCTTCGGCGGCACCAACGCCCACGTCGTCCTCAGCGACGCGGAGCCGACCGCCCGCGTCGCGATGGCGGGTCCAGCGAGCGAGGGGCCCGAAGTGCTGCTGCTCTCGGCCCAGAGCCGCGCGGCGCTCAACGACCTCGCGCTCGACTACGCCGAGCGCTTCGAGCGGGCCGACGCCGCCGAGGCCAAGCGGATCGCGGCCGGCGCCGCCCACCGCCGCGAGCGCCTGAACGCGCGCCTCGCGATCCCGCTCGACGGTAAGACCGATGTGGCTGCGACCCTGCGCGCGGTCGGCGAGGGCGAGGACAATGCGGATGCCGTGACCGGCACGGCGATCGACCGCGCCGCCGAGGTCGCCTTCATCTATTCCGGCAACGGCAGCCAGTGGGCCGGCATGGGCCGCGAGGCCTACGCCGAGAACGCCGTGTTCCGCGCCGCTTTCGACCGTATCGACGCGCTGTTCCAGCCCTACGCCAAGTGGTCGCTGAAGGAGGCGCTCGAGGCCGAGGACCTCGACAAGCGCCTCGCGCTCACCAGCGTCTCGCAGCCGCTGATCTTCGCGATCCAGAGCGCCTCGACCACGGCGCTGCGCGCCCGCGGCCTGAACCCGGCCTACGTGCTCGGCCACAGCGTCGGCGAGATCGCGGCCGCCGAGGCCGCCGGCATCCTCAGCCTCGAACAGGCCGTGCGGGTGATCTTCTACCGCAGCCACCACCAGGAGACGACGCGCGGCCAGGGCACCATGGCGGTGCTCCTGATGCCCGTCGAGGAGGTGCCGGGCGCGCTCAAGGAGTTCCCCACCCTCGACATCGCCGCCTACAACAGCCCGAAGGCCGTGACCGTCGCGGGGCCCGTGGCCGATATCGACGCGGCGCTGAAGGCGCTCTCGCGCAAGCGCCGCCGCGGGCGCAAGCTCGACCTCGACTACCCCTTCCACGGCCGGATCATGGATCCGACCGAGAAGCCGCTGCTGCGTGACCTCGCCGGCCTGAAGCCCTCGGCCGGCACCACCCGCATGGTCTCGACCGTCACCGGCAAGATCCTCTCGGGCGAGGAATTCGGCGCGACCTACTGGTGGCGCAACATCCGCGAGCCGGTCCGCTTCTGCGACGCGGTGCAGGAGGCGACCCGCCAGGGCGCCCGCATCTTCGTCGAGGTGGGCCCGCGCGCGACCCTGATGTCCCACGTCGGCGACGCGATCGAGCCGCTCGGCATCGACAACGCCGTCGTCGGCGTGATGCACCGCAAGGAAGCCGGCGGCGATCCGATCGCCAAGGCGGTCAGCGCCGCCCTGGTCCAGGGCGCGGCCGTGGACGAGGCCCTGCTGTTCGGCGCGGCGCCCAAGGGCGCGATCGGCCTGCCGACCTATCCCTGGCAGCGCCGCTCCTTCCGGCTGGCCGAGACCACCGAGAGCGTCGGCGCGACCTCGGCGCGGCACTACCACCCGCTGATCGGCTCGCGCACCACGCCCGACGGACTTGAGTGGAACGGCTTCGTGGACACCGTCACGGTGCCCGAACTCGACGACCACCGCATCGAGGGCCAGGCGATCATGCCGGGCGCCGGCTTCGTCGAGATGGCGCTCGCCTGCGCCCGCGAGGCCCTGCGCAGCGACGAGATCGTCCTCGCCGACTTCGAGATCCACGCGCCGATGGTCTTCAACGAGGAGGCCCTGCGCGAGGTCGCGGTGCGCCTCTCCGGCTCGGGCAACGGCATCCAGGTGCTGAGCCGCCCGCGCCTCGCCCAGACGCCCTGGCAGCTCCACGCCTCCGCCAAGGTGGTCGAGGGCAACTTCTCGCCGGCCGTCGCTCCCGACGTCGAGATGCCCGAGGACCGCGCGGTCACGGGCGAGGCCCTCTACGCCCAGGCGCTCGCCGCCGGCCTCGGCTTCGGCCCGAGCTTCCGGCAGGTCGCCCTCTCGGCGCGGCTCGACGACGAGACCATCGTCTCCGACCTCGTGCCGGCGGAGGCGGACGCGCGCTACGGCCTCGTGCCGGCCCGCCTCGATGCCTGCTTCCACGGCCTGATCCTGCTCTTCGCGGATCTCCTCGGCGAGAACGCCGGCAAGGCCTACATCCCGGTCCGCTTCGGCGAGATCCGGCTGGTGAAGCCCGGCGCGTCGATCGCCCGCGCGGTGATCCGCACCCGCCGCTGCAACGAGCGCAGCATCCTGGCCGACTTCACCGTGCTCGACGCCGACGGCGCGGTCGTCGCCACCATCCGCGAGGGCCGCTTCCAGGCGCTGCGCGCCAAGGGCGGCGACGATCTGGCCGCCTACGCCATCACCCAGACCACCGAGCTCGCTACCGAGCCGACCGCCGTGCCGATGGACCGGCGCCCGACCATCGCGGCGCGCCTGAAGCCCGCCGTCGATGCCGCGAAGGCCGACGCCGATGCCGGCCTGTCACCGGGCCACCTCCTGCTGGAGGGCTGGGCGACCTCGCTGGCCTACAGGCTGGCGTCAGGTCTCGCCGAGGGTGGCAAGGTCGCGGTGGACGCGCGACGCGTGCCGGCCGAGCTGCGCCCGTGGCTCGTCAACGCGCTGCTGGCGCTCGAGAGCAGCGGGCTCGCCGAGCAGGCGGGTGCTGCCTGGACGCTCAACGACGGCTCGGCGCTGCCCGCCCCCGACGAGATCGTGCGCTGGATCGCGGCCGACCATCCGGAGCTGTCGGCCGAGCTGGTGCTGGTCGCCGATGTCGGCGCGCTGGTCGAGCGGCTGCTCGCGGGCGATCTCACCGACGCCCCGGCCCTGCCGCAGAACGCGCTCGACGCCTTCACCCTGCGCAGCGCCACCGCGCGCCACGCGGCTGACGTGGTCGCCCGCATCGCGGAGGCGGCGCGCGAGCGCCTGCCGAAGGACCGGGCGCTGCGCATCCTGCAGGCCGGCTTCGGCCCGCTCTCGGCCCAGGTCGCGACCTTCGCGGACGAGGTCGAGGCGCGGCTCACCGTGTTCGACACCGACCGGCGTCTGGCCGAGCGCGCCCGCCTCGCCCTGCCGCGCGGCGTCACCGTGATCGAGGCCGCCGAGGAGTTGCCGGCTTCGGGCTTCGACCTCGTCCTGACGAGCGGGGCGCTCCACCGCGGCGCCCGCGAGTTGCCCCGACAGCTCGCCGACGCGCTCGCCACCGGCGGCCTCATGGTCGCGGTGGAGCCGGGAGCGTCGCTGTTCCGCGACCTCGTCTTCGGCCTCACCCCGGGCTGGTTCGAGGCGGGCGTGGGCGATCTCCCCGTCGGCCGCCTCGACGACATCGCGGGCTGGCAGCGGACGCTCAGCGCCACCGGCCTCGTCAGCGTCCAGGCCGAGCGCGCGGCTTCGGCCAACGGCGACGACCTGCTCCTCGTCGCCGAGGCGCCGGCCCGCCCGGCGCCTGCGCCGGCCCAGACCTTCGCCTTCGTGATCGGCTCGGACGACGAGTTCGCTGCCGAGACCGCGTCCTCGCTGGCCACCCTGCTCGTCGCCAGCGGCGTGCACGTCTCGATCATCCTCGATTCCGACGCCTCCCTGATGGAGCTGGAGCGGGAGACCCCCGACACGGTGGTGTTCCTGGCCGGCGCCTTCACCCGCGGCGGCGAGGCGGCCGAGCGCCTGCGCGACCGCTGCCTCAGCCTCAAGCGCTGCATCGAGCATCTGGGCGCCCGCCAGACCCGGCTCTGGGTCGTGGCGCCCGGCGCCACGCGCGAGCGCGGCGGTCAGGCCACCAACGTCGAGGCCGGCGTCTGGGCCTTCTCGCGCACGCTGGCCAACGAGGTGCAGAACCTCGACGTGCGCCGCATCGACCTCGCGCCCGAGATGTCCTCGAAGCGCGCCTCCGAGCGCCTGCGCGACCTCATCCTCTCGGGGACTCCCGAGACCGAGATCGTGCTGGACGAGGACCGCACGCAGGTCGTGCGCTTCCATCCCGGCGCCGCGCGCCGCCGCGCCGCGGATGCCGTGCCGGCCGAGGCCGCGCGCCTCGAGCGCAGCAACACCGGCGGTCTCAACGAGATGGTCTGGGGCCCGGCCGAGCGCCGCAAGCCCGGCCCCGGCGAGGTCGAGATCGCCGTCGAGGCAACCGGCCTCAACTTCCGCGACGTGCTCTGGGCGCTCTCGATGCTCCCGGAGGAGATCCTGGAGGACGGCTTCGCCGGCCCCCGCCTCGGCCTCGAATGCGCCGGCCGCGTCGCGGCTGTCGGTCCGGGCGTCTCGACCTTCAAGGTCGGCGATCCGGTCGTGGCCTTCGCCCAGTCGGGCTTCGCCACGCACATCGTCGTGCCCGACCTCGTGGTGGCGCCCGCCCCCGAGGGGCTCGACCCGATGGCGGCGGCGACCGTGCCGGTGGCCTTCCTCACCGCCTATTACGGCCTCGTCTCGCTGGCCCGCCTGCGCCGCGGCGAGTGGGTGCTGGTCCATGGCGGCGCGGGCGGCGTCGGCCTCGCCGCGCTCCAGATCGCCAAGCTGAAGGGCGCGCGCGTCATCGCGACGGCGGGCTCGCGCGAGAAGCGGGCGCTGGTGAAGGCGCTCGGCGCCGAGCACGTGCTCGATTCGCGCTCGCTCGCCTTCGTGGACGAGATCCGGGCGATCACCGGGTCGGGCGTCGACGTGGTGCTGAACAGCCTGTTCGGCGAGGCGATGGAGCGCTCGCTCAACGCCCTCAAACCCTTCGGCCGCTTCGTGGAGCTGGGCAAGCGCGACTACGTCGCCAACACCCATATCGGCCTGCGCCCGTTCCGCCGGAACCTCTCCTATTTCGGCGTCGATCTCGATCAGGTGCTGCAGCACCAGGGCGAGGACGGGGCGCGCCTCTTCCGCGAGGTGATGGCGCTGTTCGGCGAGGGCGGCCTGAAGCCCCTGCCCTTCCAGCCCTTCACGGCGGAGGAGACGTCGGACGCTTTCCGGCTGATGCAGCAATCCGGCCATATCGGGAAGATCGTCATCAGCCCGCCGAAGCCCGGCCGCGTTCCGGCCGCGCAGCGCTCGAGCTTCGCGATCTCCGAGACGGGCGCACACCTCGTCACCGGCGGCCTCGGCGGCTTCGGCCTGGAGGCGGCGCGCTGGCTCGCGGACCGGGGCGCCAAGCACATCGTGCTCTGCGGCCGCAAGGGTGCTTCGAGCGAGGAGGCGAAGGCGGCGGTCACTGAGCTCGCCGCGCGCGGCATTACGGTCGAGGCGCCTGCGGTGGACATCACCAGCCGCGCCGCGGTCGATCGCCTGATCGCGGGCATCGAGGCCAAGGGCGGCCGGCTCGCGGGCGTGATCCACGCCGCGGCCGTGCTGCAGGACGGCCTGATCGCCAACATCGACGCGGCCAACCTCGACGCGGTGATCGGCCCGAAGGTGATCGGCGCCCAGCACCTCGACGCGGCGACCCGCGACCGTCAGCTCGACTACTTCGTGGTGTTCTCCTCGGCGACCACCTTCATCGGCAACCCGGGCCAGGGCGCGTATGTCGCCGCCAACGGCTTCATGGAGGGGCTCGCCCGCCAGCGCCGCCGCCGGGGGCTGCCGGCGCTCGCGGTCGCCTGGGGCGCCATCGGCGATGTCGGCATGCTCGCCCGCAACAAGGCGGTGATGGAGACGCTGGCTTCCCGCGTCGGCGTCACGCCGATGGAGGCGCGCCGCTGCCTCGACCTGATGGAGGAGGCGCTGCAGGCCCAGGGCCAGAGCCCGGACGAGGCGGTCGTCGCCATCGCGGCGATGCACTGGGGCAAGGCGCGCGAGCGCCTCGCCACCCTCAAGTCGCCGAGCTACAGCGACCTCGGCTCCGACCAGCAGGCGGAGGCCGGCGCGGTCGCGACGATCAACATCGCGGCGCTTCTCAAGGGCGGCGACCTCGACACGGCCCGCAAGACCGTGGCCGACGCGATCGTCGAGGACATCGCCCGCATCCTGCGCCTGCCGAAGGACGACATCAGCCGCGTGCGCCAGCTCTCGGAGATCGGCCTCGACTCGCTGATGGGCGTGGAGCTCGGCGCCAGCCTGCAGGAGCGCTTCGGCCTCGATTCGCCGCCGGCCGGGCTCTCGTCGGGCCTCACCGTCAATGAGCTGTCCGAGACCTTAATTCAGGCGGTTTCGGCGCCCATGGATGAGGCCGCCGGCGTCGCGCTCAGCCTCGCCTCGAAGCATGTCGGCAGCGAGGTCGACGCGACCGCGATCGCGCCCTTCCAGGACCTCGTCGAGCAGAACAGTCGCGAGATCAAAGAGATCCTTCCATGACGAATCCGAAACCGGACGGGGGGCGCGCCGCTCTGGCAGGTTTTGTGACGAACCGGCTGGGGCGCACGCCGCCCCGGCCGCAGCCGGCCCGGGCCTCCGGGCCCTCTCAGGATCCTGCGATCCTCAGCTTCGAATCGCTGCCGGGCTACCGTGAGCTGAAGCTTCAGCGCTCGGCCGCCGACCTGATCGGGCTCGGCAACCCGTTCTTCCACGTCCACGAGACGAAAGCCGGCGCCACCACGCGCATCGCGGGCCGGCCCTTCGTCAACTTCTCGTCCTACGATTATCTCGGGCTGAACGGACACCCGCGGGTGAGCGCGGCCGCCAAGGCCGCGATCGACGCCTTCGGCACCTCGTCCTCGGCGAGCCGCGTGGTCGCGGGTGAGCGGCCCGGCCACATCAGCCTGGAGAAGGCCCTGGCGGCGCATTACCGGACGGATGCCTGCGTCGCGATGGTGAGCGGGCACGCCACCAACGTCACGACGATCGGTGCGCTCCTCGATGGCGGCGACGTGATCTACCACGACGCGCTCAGCCACAACTCGATCGTCACGGGCGCGCAGCTCTCCGGCGCGCAGCGTCGCAGCTTCGCCCACAACGACCTCGACGCGCTCGAGACCTTGCTGCAGGCCACCCGCCACGAGCACCGCCGGGCGCTCATCGTGGTCGAGGGCCTCTACAGCATGGACGGCGACGCGCCGGACATCGCCGGCCTGATCGCCCTGAAGCAGCGCTACAACGCGTGGCTGATGGTGGACGAGGCCCACGGCCTCGGCGTCCTCGGGCGTACCGGAGCCGGGCTGTTCGAGCATGCCGGGATCGACCCGACCAGCGTCGATATCTGGATGGGCACCTTCTCGAAGACGCTCTCCGGCTGCGGCGGCTACATCTGCGGCCCGGCGGCGCTGATCGAGTACCTGAAGTGCACGGCCGGCGGCTTCGTCTACAGCGTCGGCATGTCGCCCCCGCTCGCGGCGGCGGCGGAGGCCGCGCTCGCCGTGATGCAGGCCGAGCCCGAGCGGGTCGAGCGCCTGCGCCGGAACGGCCGCCTCTTCCTCGACTGCGCCAGGAAGCACGGGCTCGACACCGGCTTCAGCCTGGGGCTCGCGGTGATCCCGGTGATCGTGGGCGATTCGCTGAAATCCGTGACGCTCTCGGACCGTCTCTACAAGCGCGGCATCAACGTGCAGCCGATCATCCACCCGGCCGTGCCGGAGCGGGCCTCGCGGCTGCGCTTCTTCATGACCTCGGAGCACACGGCCGAGCAGATCCGCGACACGGTCGCGGCGGTGGCCGAGGAACTCGCCGCCATCGAGCAGGGCGGCTCGCTGATCGAGCAGCTGCTGGCCAAGCGCGCCTGAACGCAGACCGTCGGCGCGGCCGCGCCGTGGCCGCGCGGTCGTCAGGCGGAGCCGGCTGATCGCCCCGGGATCGCCGACTGCGCTCGGGGTGTCATACCGTTTCCGGTCGATGGGTTCGGTTCGACGCATCGTCCCGGAACTGAGCGCGGGTCCCCTCTCCCAAAGGGAGAGGTCTGCTTTCGCAGAAAGCCGGGTGA
>NZ_LSIX01000393.1:0-1563 GCF_001556475.1 Methylobacterium sp. CCH5-D2
GGCGGGGCCATCGACCGGGTGCTCTCCGAACCCGGCTTCCGGCGCCGGGCGCAGGCGATGGCTGCCGACTTCGAGGAGCTGGATGCCGGACGGGAAATTCTCGGCGCCATCGACGAGCTCTTCCACCGCGACAAGGCTGCCTCGCCCGCCTCCCTGCCGCAGAAAACATCCGAGCCTCGCCCCCGCTCATCCGTCCACACGTTCGGAGCCTCGTGAATGCGCGTCGTGGTCGATCTCAACCGTTGCCAGGGCTACGCCCAGTGCTGCTACGCTGCCCCCGAGCATTTCGAGGTGCGGGGCCACGAGATCCTTTTCTACGACCCCGCCCCGCCGGAGGCGAAACGGGAGCAGATCGAGCGGGCGCAACAGGCCTGCCCCGTCCGGGCCATCGAGGTCGAGTCCGCGGGCCTGACCGAGGAGGCCGAACTGTGATCGGCGTGCAGCGCCCGGGCATCGTGGTGGTAGGGGCCTCGCTCGCCGGGCTGCGGGGCGCGGAGGCGCTGCGCGACGGGGGCTACGATGGCCCCCTGACGATCGTCGGCGACGAGCCCCACCGGCCCTACGACAGGCCGCCCCTGTCGAAGCATGTCCTGGCGGGGGAACTCGCGCCGGAGGCCACCGAGCTGCCCCAGCTCCGCAGCCTGCGCGCCCGGTGGCGGCTCGGCCAGCCAGCGGTGGCCCTCGACCGGGAGCGACGGGTGGTTCGCCTCGCCGATGGCGCGACGCTCCCCTACGAGACGCTGCTGATCGCCACCGGCGCGAGGGCGCGGACATGGCCGGGCGAGGGCGCGGACCTCGCCGGGATATTCACGATCCGCACGGTGGAGGACGCCCGCTCCCTGCGGAATGCCCTCGCGCAGCGTCCCGGTCGCGTCCTCGTCGTCGGTGCCGGATTGATCGGCTGCGAGGCGGCCTCATGCTGCCGAGACCTTGGCTTGGACGTCACCCTCGTCGACCCCAACCCGACGCCCCTCGCTCGCCTGCTCGGGACCGTCATCGGTGGCACGCTCGCCGGGCGGATGAGGGACGCCGGCGTCGACATCCGCATGAACACCAAGATTCACTCGTTCTCCGGCGAGAAGGGCGGGGTGCGCCGCGCTCACTTGCCGGGCGGCGCAACGATCGCGACGGACCTCGTCATCGTGGCCCTCGGCGCGACGCGCGAAACCGGATGGCTCGCCGCGGCGGGCCTCCGCGCCGATGCGGGCGGCCTGACCTGCGACGCAGCCTGCCGGGCGATGACCCTCGCGGGTGAGCTCGATCCCGCAATCTACGCGGCCGGCGACGTCGCGCGCTGGCCCAACCCCCTCACCGGCAATCGCCCGATGACGGTCGAGCACTGGGGAAACGCGGTGGACCAAGCCCGGCACGCGGCCGCCAACATGCTGGCCCGTCCCTCCGAACAGCCTCCGTACGGCCACCTGCCGGCCTTTTGGTCGAGCCAGTTCGGCCTCAACATCAAGCTCGTCGGCCTCACCGAGGGGGCGGACGCCCTGGCCGTCGTCCAGGGGGCGCGGGCCTCGCAGCGGTTCCTGGCGGTTTACGGCAGGGCCGGGCGCAGCG
>NZ_LSIX01000394.1:0-1169 GCF_001556475.1 Methylobacterium sp. CCH5-D2
CCGCCGTGACACATCCCCCGCGCGGGCTTCGCGAGCTTCATTGACCGGTCGTCGAGCCCGTCGTGGTGGTCGATTTGACCGGCTTCGAGCCGGGTTCGTGCGACATGGTCTTCGTACGGGACTCGACGCTCTCGCCGTCCCGAACCTTCGTCTTCGTGTGCGACTTCGAGAAGGTGCCGCCGTCGTGGGCCATCGCCTTCGACTGTCCGTTGAGCCCGCCATTGCCGGTCTCGTTGACGTGCGAGCGGTCCATCGTCTTGCCCCCGGCCGCGCTACCGCCGGTCGCCAGCGACGAGCCGGTCGATCCGTTCGCGCCGGTGGAGGTGCCCCCGGTCCCGACGGTCGAGGCGGATGTCCCCCCGGCCGCGGCCGAGCCGGCGCTGCCCGCGGTGGCGCTCCCCCCGGCCTGGGCCTGCGCGACCGCCGGGATGACCAGCAGCCCGAGGGCGGCGACGGGAACAATGAACCTTGCCATCATGTCAGCCTCACTTTGAGCCCTTGGGAACGGTGACGACGCAGTCGCCGTCGCCGGTGGTCGTCACGGTGCCGCCGCCGGAGCTTGAACTGGCGGCCGAGCTGCTGGTCGATCCGTTCCCGGACCGCGTGGTCACCGAGGGACCACCCGTGGTCGAGCTGCTCACGCCGCCGGGGCCGGCCGTGACCGAGCTCGAGAGCGTGCCGGAGTTCTTCGCGTCGTCGGAATGCACGACCTTGCACGGCCTGCCGTCCGGGCCGGTCTTGACCGTCGTGCTGCCCGAGACGCCGTTCGGGCCCGTCGTGACGGTGCTGGTCTGGGCGTGGCTTGCGGCGACGCCGGCGAGGACGAGGGCGCCGCCGATAAGCGGCCTGAACAGGCGAACCATGGTCCGGTCTCCTCGAAGACAGGGTGGGCGCGGTCCGGAGGGACCGCGCCCGATGCTCGAACCCGTCGCGGGCTCAGCGCTTGTTGTGGCCGGGGGCGTTCTCGGAGTTGCCGGGACCGCTCTTGTCGTGGCCGGGCGCGCTGCCCGACTTGCCCGCTCCATCGGACATCCCCGCCGAAGAGCCGCCGGTGCCGACCGACGAGCCGCTCGTGCCCTTGCCGGCCGACGAGCCGCCGGTGCCCAGCGTCGAGGAGGAGCCGCTGCCCGAACCGGCCGACGAGCCGCCGGTGCCCACGGTGGAGGAAC
>NZ_LSIX01000004.1:0-13187 GCF_001556475.1 Methylobacterium sp. CCH5-D2
GCCTGACCCTCTGGGGCTCGGCCGGCGTCCTCGCCGGCCTCTGAGCCGCCCCGGGCTCTCGGCGCATCCGGACAGGGGCCGCCCCCGGGCGGCCCCTTCGCGTGCGCGGCTCCAGGATCGCCCCAGTCCGGGCCGGCCCGGCGCCGCATCAACGTTCCGTTTCCGCTTCCCGCATATGCATATGGTCTACCACCGTCTCCGGGGTGTCGTGGGGGAGTGTTGGGTCGGATGCGCGTCCTGGGTCGCGTCGAGCCGCAACGGGACTGGCTGATCCGGCGCGATCAGCTCGACGCCGTTCGCCGGAGCGTCCTGCGCGCGATCCCGGTGAACGCGCTGCTTGGCCTGGCCGGAGCGCTCGTGGCGGCGCATGCGGGCGAGGCGCTGGCCGGCCTGATCTGGTTCGCCGCCTCGACCGCCGCCAACCTCCTGCGCGTCGGCCTCTGCCGGGCCCCGTGCCTCGGCCTCGTGCCGACGCCCGCGATGCCACCGGAGCGGGCCGCCGCCGCCGCCCGGTCGATCGACCGGCGCCTGCGCCTGTGCTGGCTCGCCGCGCTCCTGTCCGGCACGGTCTGGGCCTTCCTGCCGCTTCTCTGCGCGGGCTACACGTCGGACCAGACGCTCTTCTACCTCACCGTCACCTGCGGCATTACCGCGGGGGCGGTCACTCACGGCACGGCCTTCGCCCGCATTCCGGTCTGCTTCATCACGCCGCCGCTTCTCTCCGCGGCGGGCTGCCTAGCCTACGCGGGCGGGTTCGACCGCACCTGCCTTGCCGCGACGGTCGTGCTCTACCTCCTGGCCCTCGCCCGGAGCTGCGCCGCCTCCGAGGCCGGCTTCCGCGACACCAGCCGCCTGAAGCACGAGGCGACGGCACTCGCCGCGGCGCATGAGGCGGCGCACGCCAGCGCGCGCGCCCTGGCCGAGGAGATGCGGCTGCGCGCGACCCACGACGCCCTGACTGGTCTCCTCAACCGCGCCGGCTTCGCGCAGGCGGCGCACGGGCGGCTCGCCGGACAGACCTGCCTGATGCTGCTCGACCTCGACGGCTTCAAGTCGGTCAACGACATCTATGGCCACACTGTCGGGGACCGCCTGCTCACGGAGGTGGCCCGGCGCCTTGCCGAGAGCATCCCCCCGGGCTGCCGGGCCGCCCGCCTCGGCGGCGACGAGTTCGCTCTCCTGTACGATCCGGCGGCCGCGGACTGCCCGCCCGAACGGCTCGCCGAGCGCCTGATCGGGCGTGTCGCCGAGCCGTTCGACGGCTTCGACGCTGGCCGCCTCGGCATGAGCGTCGGTATCTGCCGGCTCCCGGCCGACAGCCTGACCGACCTGCTCACCCGCGCCGACCAGGCGCTCTACGCCGCCAAGGCCGTGGGCCGGAACCGCTTCCGCGTCTTCGACGAGGGCCTGCTGCGCAGCCTGGAGATGCGGCGCGACTGCGAGCGCGACCTATCCCGGGCCCTGGCCGAGGGGACCCTCGCGGTGTGGTTCCAGCCGATCTTCGGGCAGGCGGGGCGCGAGGTGGCCGGCCTCGAGGCGCTGGTGCGCTGGCACCATCCGGTGCACGGCTGGATCCCGCCGGGCGACCTGATCGCGGCCGCCTCCGCGGCCGGCCTCACGGAATCGCTCCTGCGCTTCATCCTCGAGCAGGTCTGCACGATGATGCTGACCCTGCGCGCGCGCGGGCTCGGCGACGTGCGCGTGGCGATGAACGTCTCGCCCCGGGAGATGGCGCAGATCGCCGTGGACGAGATCGTCCTCGGGCGGCTGCGGGCCCTCGGTCTGCCCCTGCCGATGCTGGAAATCGAGATCACCGAGGAGACAGCGCTCGATATCGAGGCCACGCAGGGCAAGATCGCCGCCCTGTCGCAGGCCGGGATCCGCCTCGCGCTCGACGATTTCGGGGTGGGCTACTCCGCCCTCGCCTCACTGCGCGCCCTGCGGGCCGACCGGATCAAGATCGACCGCAGCCTCGTCACCGGCCTCACCGCCGTGGACGACAAGCGCGGGCTGGTCCAGGCAGTGCTCGGCCTCGGCCGCGCGCTCGGCCTCGACGTGGTCGCCGAGGGCGTGGAGACCGCCGAGGACCGCGCCACGCTCGAAGCGATGGGCTGCCGCTTCATGCAGGGCTACCACCTCGGTCGCCCCGCCCCGGCGGAGGCGACACTGCGAATGATGGCGGACCTGCAGGCGAGCGCGGCCTGATCGCCGTTCCGCGGACGCAAGGAAACGGAAGGACCGGCCCTACGCCCGGCCGGGAGCGCCGGCGGACTGTCATCATGTCGCCCCCGACCGGGTCCGCGGGGGCTTCCCGGCCGGGCGACGGAGCGCTACGCGCTGGGCGGCGCCGAACCAGGCGCCGCCTGCAACCGTCCCGAAGACCGTCCCAGGAGACCTCGCGATGACCCGCATCCCGCCGGACGCCCGCTTCCCGCTCCTGCGCGCGCTCGCCCTCGCCGGGCTGGTGCTCGCCGGCTCGTCCGGGCTCGCCGCCGCGCACGACTACACGGCCGGCAGCCTGAAGATCGGCCACCCCTGGTCGCGCGCGACGCCCGGGGGCGCCAAGGTCGCGGGCGGCTACGTCACCGTGACCAACACGGGCGCCGAGCCGGACCGGCTCGTCGGCGGCTCGCTCGACGAGGCCGGGCGGACCGAGCTGCACAGCATGTCGATGCAGGGAGACGTGATGAAGATGGCCCCGATCGAGGGCGGGGTCGCGATCGCCCCCGGGGAGACGATCAAGCTCGCCCCCGGCGGCAACCACATGATGTTCCTGGACTTGAAGACCCAGCTGAAGCAGGGCGCGCGAATCAAGGGCACCCTGGTCTTCGAGAAGGCCGGCACCGTGCCGGTCGAGTTCGCGGTGGAGAGCATCGCCGCCAAGGCGCCGGCGGAGGGCGGGGCCGAGGCCGGGCACGATCATTCCGGCCACAAGCATGCCCACTGAGCGGGCCTCGCGCCGCAGCGTCCTGCTCACCTTCGGCCTGCTCGGCCTCGGCCTCGCGGCGATCGTCGGGACCACCGTGGCGCTGCTGCCGGGCGGTCCGGCACGGCCGGCCATGTCGGTGGTCGGCGGACCGTTCCGGCTGCAATCGAGCAAGGGCGGGGTGCTCGATTCCGCGACGCTGGTGGGCAAGCCCTACCTCGTCGGCTTCGGTTTCACGCAATGTCCGAACGTCTGCCCGACGGTGCTGGCCGACCTCACCAACCTGATCGAGGCCCTGCACCAGGAGGGTCGCGACATCGGCGTCTACTACGTCACGGTGGACCCCGAGCGGGATACGGTCGCGGTGATGCGCGACTACATGGCCTCGTTCAGCGACCGCATCACGGGCCTGACCGGCACGCCCGAGGAGGTCGGTCAAGTCGAGCGGGCCTTCCGTGCCGAGGTGCGCAAGGTGCCCCTGAAGGACGGCGACTACACCTTCGAGCACACCGCAATGCTCTACCTGATGGATGCCGCGGGCCGCTTCGTCGGCCCGCTCGATCTCGCGGCCGGGCAGGATCTCGCCCTGAAGCAGATCCGCGCCGTGCTCTGACCCGGTCTGGCCGGGCGGCGTGCGGACGAGAATCGGCCTCGACAGCAGGGACCGCTCGCCTAGAGTGCGGGCGGCCCGTCCCCGGAGATCCGAAGCCGTGCTCCGCATCGCTGTTGCCGCCCTCCCGGCGGTCTTGCTCTGCGCCTCCGGGGCCGCGGCGCAACCGGCCCTGCCCTCCCCTGCCGAGGCGGTGCGTCTGGTGCGCGAGCACCAGACCAACGGCTTCGTCACCGTGGCGCAGACCCTGGCCTACGCGGCGCGCATGCGGCCCGAGAGCTTCCGGGTCGCCGACATCCGGGCCGAGCGTCGCGTGGGCGAAGACTTCACCCGGGTCCGGATCTGCTACTGGCTGCGCCCGCCCGGGATCCAGGCCCTGCCGAGCTGCGGGATCGGCTTCGTCGTGACGACGAACCCGGCCCATGTCGAGCCGGAGGAGCGCTTCTCTGGGCTCGGCCGCGACCTTCAGGACGGCCGCGAGGCCTTCCTGCGCGGTCTCGACCGGCAACTCGCCCTGATCGCCGACCCGCAGGCACGGAATCTGCGCACCGCGCTCGACCCCTACGACCTCTACGACGACCGCTAGGCGGATCCGGCCCGGTCGGACGATCTGCCGCCTTCCCGTCGGCACCGCTCGTCCCGATCTTCCTGGAACGGGCGGGCGGCGCGAATCACGGGTACCGCCGGGTGGCGCTAGGGTGCTCCGGCCCGACCCAGGCGGCCCGAGCGAGCGTGCGGCGTATGGAGCAGCGGGTGAGACCGCAGAGCGTGGAGCGCGGTACGCCCGTCGAGGCGCTGGCCGGCACGATCGAGCGCGTCACCTTCCACAGCCCGGAGACCGGCTTCTGCGTGTTGAAGGTGCAGGCCAGGGGGCGGCGCGAGCTCGTTCCGGTGGTCGGCCACGCGCCCGCGGTCGCGGCCGGCGAGTGGATCACCGCCACGGGCACGTGGTTCTCCGACCGCCAGCACGGCCTGCAGTTCCGGGCCGACACCCTCAAGGTCACGCCGCCGACCGGACCGGAGGGGATCGAGCGCTATCTCGCCTCGGGTCAGATGCGCGGCATCGGGCCCGCCATGGCCCGGCGCATCGTCGCGGCCTTCGGCGAGCGCACCTTCGAGATCATTGAGGCCGAGCCGAACCGGCTCACCGAGATCGGCGGCATCGGCCGCACGCGCGCCGCCCGCATCGTCGCAAGCTGGGCCGAGCAGCGGGCGGTGCGCGAGATCATGCTGTTCCTGCACGCCCACGGCGTCGGCACGGCCCGGGCGGTGCGCATCTTCAAGACCTACGGCCACGAGTCGGTCGCGGTGATGAGCGAGGACCCGTACCGCCTCGCGCGGGAGGTGCGCGGTATCGGCTTCCGCACGGCCGACGCTATTGCAAAAAAGCTCGGGCTCGCGGCCGACGCCCCGCAGCGCCTGCGCGCGGGTGTCGCCTTCGCGCTCCAGACCGCGATGGACGAGGGGCATTGCGCGCTGCCGCTCGACCATCTCACGGACCGCGCCGGGACGCTCTTGGAGGTGGGGGCCCCGCTCGTGCGCGCGGCGATCTTCGAGGCGCTGGCCCGCGCCGAGGACGTGGTCGCCGACACGGTCGCGGGCGCGCCCTGCATCTTCCTGAAGGGCCTCCACGCCGCCGAACGGGGCGTCGCCGAGCGCCTCGTCCGCCGGGCGGCCGGCGCGCCGCCCTGGCCGGCGATCGACCTCGCGCGGGCCCTGCCCTGGGCCGAGGCGCGCACGGGCAAGACGCTCTCGCCCTCGCAGGGCGAGGCCGTGCGCCTGCTGCTCGCTGCCAAGATCGCCGTGATGACCGGCGGCCCGGGGGTCGGCAAGACGAGCACGCTCGATACCGTGCTGCGCATCCTCGCGGCCAAGGGCGTGCGCGTCCTGCTGGCGGCCCCGACCGGCCGGGCGGCCAAGCGGATGAGCGAGCAGACGGGCCTCGAGGCGCGCACCATCCACCGCCTGCTGGAGTTCGACCCCCGCCACGGCGGCTTCGCCCGCACCGAGACGAATCCCCTCTCCTGCGATCTCCTCGTCCTCGACGAGTGCTCGATGATCGACGTCCCCCTGATGCACGCGCTGCTGAAGGCGGTTCCGGAGCAGGCCGGCCTGCTCCTCGTCGGCGACGTCGACCAACTTCCCTCGGTCGGCCCCGGCCAGGTCCTCGCCGACGTGATCGCCTCGGGCGCCGTGCCGGTGGCGCGGTTGACGGAGGTGTTCCGGCAGGCGGCCGAGAGCCGGATCGTGGTCAACGCCCACCGGATCAATGCCGGCCGGATGCCGGAGCGGCCGCGTGCCGGCGAGCGGGCCGACTTCCACGTCGTCGAGATCGAGGATCCGGAGGCGGGGGTCGAGCGCCTGATCGAGGTGGTGACCCGGCGCATCCCGCGCGCCTTCGGCCTCGACCCGTCCCGCGACGTGCAAGTGCTGACGCCGATGCAGCGCGGCGCGATGGGCGCACGCAACCTCAACATCGTGCTGCAGCGGGTGCTGAACCCGGATCCGCCGGCCGAGGTGCAGCGCTTCGGCTGGCGCTTCGCGCCCGGCGACCGGGTGATGGAGACGCAGAACGACTACGACCGCGAGGTCTTCAACGGCGATCTCGGCCGGATCCTGCGCATCGACGACGAGGAGGGCGCCGTTGTGGTGGGTTTCGAGGGCCGGGAAGTGAGCTATCCGTTCGGCGAACTCGACACGTTGGTGCCGGCCTTCGCCACCACGATCCACAAGAGCCAGGGCTCCGAGTACCCGGCGGTGGTGATCCCGCTCGTGACGCAGCACTACGCGATGCTGGCGCGCAACCTGCTCTATACGGGCGTGACGCGGGGGCGGCAGCTCGTCGTACTGGTAGGCCAGCGCCGGGCGATCGCCATGGCGGTGCGCGGCGGCCACCGGCGCCGCTACACGAAGCTCGCCGAGTGGCTCGGCGCCGCGGCGCCTCAGGACCTGCGGCGCACGGCGTAGCGGAAGGCGCGGCCCTCCGCGTCGGTCAGTTCGCCGTCGGGCCCGTCGCTCCAGATCACCTGATCCTCCGGATCCGGCCGGTCGGTGAGGATCGCGCCGCGGCTGATCTCCAGCTCGATCCCGTGCCCGTAGGCGGTGCAGGTGGTGTCCCGGATGGCACCCGCGATGTCCGCCTCGTCGGGCAGGCACACGAAGAGGACGTCGTCGGCGATGGCGAGCGTGTAGGTCCGCATCTGCGAAGCTCCGTCTGCTGAGGCTGTGCCGGAGGGACCGCGGCGGCGATGGCCGACCTCCGACGCGCGGCGCGGGGGAGCCGCGGGATCGGATACGAAGACCGTCGTCCCACGGCGCCCGTCAGGTAAGCCGCCCGCGGCCGCCCGGAAGCGCCCCGCGGAGAAGGCTGCCCTGCGCCCGCCGCGTGCCGACCATGCGCGGAAGCGCACATGCCGGACGCGGCCCCTCTGGCCGGGCCCGTCCCGGCCTTGCGGGCGCCGGCCCGCTCCGCCTAGGATCCGCGCAAGGGGGTCTGGCAGCGGGAACGCGTGTGCTGGACGAAGGCTTCACCTACGGCGGCCTGCTCATGGGGCTGGCCGCGCTCGTGCTCTGGATCCGGTTGGCCCTCCGGGCATTCCCGTCCGTCGAGACCATGATCGCCCGCTATCAGGACGAGTTCGTCGTCCCCGAGGCTCGCTCCCACGGCGAGCTGGGTCGGATCGCGGCCTGCGCCACGGCGATGGCGCTGACCTTTTCGGCCATCGGCTACGCCATACCCGACTGAGGCGGACGGCCGGCATCGGATCCGGGCCGCCTTCCGCGGGCCGCGCTCACCGCATCCGTTTCATAGGGAACGCCGACCTCCAGGCGATCTCGATCACCTGAGCCCTGACGATCGACGAAAAATCGCCTGGGCCGGAGCGCCCGGATCACTTCCGATATGCGGACGCTGAAACGAGAAAGGCCCCGTTGCCGGGGCCTCGAAACACCGATCCTAGCCAAGGCTGAGGATGGTGGGCGCGACAGGGATCGAACCTGTGACCCCTACCATGTCAAGGTAGTGCTCTCCCGCTGAGCTACGCGCCCGGTCCGGAGCGCCTCGGCTCCGGTGAGACGGGGCTATAACGGGTGCTCCCCGGGTACGCAAGCGGGTTTTTACCGGGGAGCCCCGCAGCGGGTGGTCCGCGCGCACCGCTGCACCCGCACCGAAAATGCGCTATGCGCGCTCCGGCCGGCCCGGTGGCCGGCGGCGGGCGGCGCCCGCCCGGGCCGCAGCGACGGGACATGCGCTTCTTCATCGACTACGACAACGGCGAGCGCATCCGCGGCTGGATCGTGCCGGACAACCCGCTCGCGATCAGCCGGGTCGCGGTGGCGGTCGACGGGCGCCGCGTCGCCGAGGTCGAGGCCGCCCACACCGACATCGTGTTCAAGCAGAACGGCTGGCACTCCACCGGCCAATGCACCTTCGAACTCACCGAGACGGAGGTGCCGGGCATCGCGAGCCTGCCGCGCCTCGAGCTCTACGACGCCGACACCAACGTGCTGGTCTATCGCCGCGCCCCGCCGGAGGGTCTCGTGGCCGAGCGCGTCATGCTGATCAACACCAGCATCCAGCCTGAGAGCGTGCTCCAGTCGGCGCTCTTCCCGCATTTCCAGCAGTGCCATTTCGGCTTGGAGCGCCTCTCCGACGAGGTCCTCACCAGCATCTTCGGCTGCCGCTACGTCGCCTCCGCCCTGCTCGCGGGCGCCGTCACCGTGCCGCGCTACGAGGGCCACTTCACACCCGACGTCGCGGTTGCGGCGATCCTGCTGCACGACCCCTATGTCGAGATGGCGACCCGGATGCTCTGGATGCGCGCGCACGCGCCGGTGGCGAACGATCCCGCCCGCGCCTGGCGCCTTGGGCGTTTCGCGGAGGCCGCGCGGTTCAGCGCGGATTTCGACTATGCCGACCCGCGCAGCCTCAAGCGCTTCTTCCGCCTGCTGCCCGAGCCGGCCTACTACCTGCTCTACAATCCGCTGACGCGCCAGCTCGGCACGCGGCTGCCCGACGACCCGCTCAATCCCGGCAACTCCATCGTGGCGATCGAGATCCTGGCCCGCGTCGCCATCGTGGGCCACCGCGACTATTTTGACGCCTTCGCCTCGACCCTGTTCGACCGGCTCGGCATCGCCGCGCCGATCCCGGCTCCCGCCCCGATCCCGGCCGATGCGCTGGCGCTGGCCGAGCGCCTGCGGGCGGTACGAGCCGTGGAATCCATGCTGGTCTTCGACGTCGCCATGGCGGATGCGGTCACCGCCTCCCTGGCCAAGGGCTGGACGCGCTGAGCGTGGAGCCGGACGCCCTCCTCTCCGGGCGCGGTCGCCCGCGTCCCCTGCGGCTGCACCGCGAGCCCGATGGGGTGAGACTCGACCTCGCCGGCCTGGGCGGCACCTGGGTCACCATCACGCTCACGGACGATCCGGGCGCCGCGCGCAACGCCCGCCTGCTGATGAGCTTCGTGGCGGGCGAGTCCGCGCGGCCGGGCGCGCCGCTGGCCGAGGAGGCGCTCGGGGGCGGCGTCTTCGCCTGGACCGGCCGGCTGCCCGAGGACGTGCGCGCGCTCCGCGTCACCGGGCTCGTGCCGGGCCGTCCGCTCTCGCTCCGGCGGATCGAGCTGCGCCGCCGCACCCGCCCCGCCCTCTTGGCGCGTGGCCTGCTCCGCGACCCCGTCCTCACCGCGCGGGCCGCCTTCTGGCGCAGCCTCGGCAAGCGGGTACGCGGACGCGCCTTCCTCGACCGGGCGCTCCGGCACCGGCGCGAGACCGGCTACGGCGCCTGGATCCGCCGCAGCGCCTCGCTCAGCTCCGCCGACCGCGCCCGCATCCGGACGGAGGTCGCGGGGTGGGATGGCGCCCCGCTCATCTCTGTGCTGATGCCGGTGCACGATCCCGCCCCGCGGGTGCTGGCCGCGGCGATCCGCTCGCTGCAGGCCCAGCTCTACCCGCACTGGGAACTCTGCCTCTGCGACGACGCCTCGCGCAAACCGGCGGTGGTCCGCCTGATCGACCGGCTCGCCGCGCGCGATGCCCGCATCCGCGTGGTCCGGCGCGCCCAGAACGGTCATATCGCGCGCGCCACCAACGACGCGCTGGCGCTGGCCGCAGGGGCCTTCTGCGCCTTCATGGACCACGACGACGCGCTCCCCGAGCAGGCGCTCTACGAGGTCGCCCGCGCCGTCCGGGACGATCCCGAACTGGTGCTCGTCTACAGCGACGAGGACAAGATCGAGGGGCGCAGGCGCCGGTTCGAGCCGCATTTCAAGGCGGATTTCGACCGCGAGCTGCTCTATGGGCAGAACTACATCAACCACCTGACGGTGATGCGCACCGCGGCCATCCGGGCGCTCGGCGGCCTGCGTCCCGGCTACGAGGGCAGCCAGGACCACGACCTGCTCCTGCGCCTGACCGAACATCTCGATCCCGCACGGATCCGGCACATCCCGATGGTGCTCTACCACTGGCGGGCGGCGGGCGGCTCCGGCACCTTCTCGGACCGGGCGCTCGCCCGCACCGAGGCGGCGCGGCTGCGGGCGGTCGCCGAGGTGGTGGAGCGCCAGGGCGCGCGGGCGGAGCGGGGGCCGCACGGCTTCGTCCGCGTGATCCGGCCGCTGCCGGACCCCGCGCCGCGCGTCTCGGTGATCATCCCGACCCGCGACAGGGCCGAGCTCCTGCGCGTCACCCTCGATGGCCTGTTCGCGGCGACGGACTATCCCGACATCGAGGTCGTCGTCGTCGACAACGACAGCCGCGAGCCGCGGACGAGAGCCCTCTTCGAGAGCTACCGGGGCGACCCGCGCCTGCGCGTCGTGGCGGCACCCGGGCCGTTCAATTTCTCGGACCTGTCGAATCGCGGTGCCGCTGCGGCGAGCGGCGCGGTGCTGCTCTTCCTCAACAACGACGTCGAGGTGATCGAGCCGGGCTGGCTCACCGAGCTCGTGTCGCAGGCGGTGCGGCCGGACATCGGCGCGGTCGGAGCCAAGCTCCTCTACCCGGACGGCACGGTTCAGCACGGAGGCGTGGTGCTCGGCATCGGGGGGGTGGCCGGCCACGGCCATCTCGGCCTGCCCGACGAGGATCCCGGCTACTTCGCCCGGATGGTGCTGGTGCAGGAGGTCTCGGCTGTGACGGGAGCCTGCCTCGCCATGCGGGCGGCGGTGTTCCGGGAGGTCGGCGGCTTCGACGCGCAGGCGCTGAAGGTCGCCTTCAACGACATCGACCTCTGCCTCCGGGTAAGGGCTGCCGGCTACCGCATCGTCTGGACGCCCTTCGCCAAGCTCGTCCACCACGAATCGAAGAGCCGCGGGCCCGAGGACACGCCCGAGAAGCGCGCCCGCTTCCAGGCGGAGACGGCGGTGATGCAGGAGCGCTGGGGACCCGAGCTGCGCGCCGACCCCTACTACAACATCAACCTGTCACGGGTCTCGGCGCATTACCGCCTGTAGGCAAAAGGTCCCGCGGCCGGGCCACGGGACAAGTTCCTCGTCGTCGCGGGCCCGAAGAGGGCCCGGGTGAGCCGGATCCGCGAGCGGACCGGTCCATCGGGCGCGTCCGCGCCGCCCGGTCAGTTCAGCTGGGCCGAGATGCTGTTGAACTTCGCGTTGAGCTGCGTGCCGATGATCTGCAGCGTGCCGATGATCACCACGGCGATGAGCGCCGCGATCATGCCGTACTCGATCGCGGTCGCACCGTCGCGATCCTTAAGGAAGCGGGTGATCAGCTGCATCATGTCCTCTCGCACTCCGTTCGTGGTGCCCGTCCGGCCTCGGACCAGCGCTCCCGACGGCGGAGAGTTAGCAGGATACAACTTAACGGAGTCTCGCCGCGGAAGGAAACCTGTCGTGCGATCGGGGAAAACTCGACCTAAACACCTGCAAATCTTGATCGCGGTGCCGTGATGGCGCGAATGCGCCAGAGAGTTGTGCGCCAACGGGTTGTACGCAGGTCCGTCGTTCAGCGCCGGGCGCTGAGGTGGGAGGCGCCGAGGACCGCGAGCGTGACGGCCAGCACGAGCAGCGTCGAGGCGGCATTGATCTCCGGGTTCACCCCGAGCCGGACCTGGCTGTAGAGGCGCATCGGCAGCGTGGTGGCGCCGGGGCCTGAGACGAAGCTCGCGATGACGAGATCATCGAGCGAAAGGGTGAAGGCGAGCAGGAAGCCCGCCAGCACGGCCGGCCCGAGCAGCGGCAGGGTCACGGTCGCGAAGACCCGCACGGGACCGGCGCCGAGATCGGCGGCGGCCTCCTCGAGGCTGCGGTCGAGGCCGCGCAGGCGCGCGCCGACGACCACGGCGACGAAGCCCGTGCAGAAGGTCGCATGCGCGATCACGAGGGTGCCGACGCCCCGGTCGAGCCCGATGCCGACGAAGAGCAGCAGGAGCGACAGGCCGACGATCACCTCGGGCATCACCATCGGGGCGAAGACGAGGCCGACGAGCAGCGGACGGGAGCGGAAGCGCCCGTGCCGGGCGAGCGCCAGGGCCGCGAGCGTCCCGAGCACGGTGGCGACGGCGCCGGAGGCGAGGGCCACGCGGAGCGAGACCCAGGCGGCGGCGACGAGCGGCCCATCCGCGAGGAGCGCCGCGTACCAGCGGGTCGAGAAGCCGCCCCAGACGGTGACGAGCCGCGAGGCGTTGAACGAGTAGGCCGCCAGGACCAGGATCGGCGCGTACAGGAAGGCGAGCCCGAGCCCAAGCACGGCGCGCAGGAACAGACTCATGGTCGACGCGCCCGCCGGATCACCGGGCCGCCTCCCGGCCGGCGCCGCGAAACAGCAGGACCGGGCCGATCACGATGAGCAGGAGCAGCACGGCGACCGCGGAGGCCAGCGGCCAGTCGCGGTTCGAGAAGAACTCGCTCCACAGGACGCGCCCGAGCATCAGCGTGTCGGAGCCCCCGAGCAGGTCCGGAATGACGAACTCGCCGACCATCGGGATGAAGCAGAGCAGGGCGCCTGCCGCGATGCCGGGGGCGGCGAGCGGCAGGGTCACGCTCCAGAACGCCCGTACCGGCCCGGCCCCGAGGTCGGCGGCGGCCTCGCGCAAGCTGCCGTCGAGGCGGCTCATCACGGCGTAGAGCGGCAGCACCATGAAGGGCAGGTAGGCGTAGACGAGGCCGATCAGTACGGCGGCCGGCGTGTTCAGGATCTCCAGGGGGCGCGCGATCAGGCCGAGGCGGAGCAGGCCCGCGTTCAGCAGCCCCTCGGGCTTCAGGATCGCGATCCAGGCGTAGACCCGCACGAGGAAGCTCGTCCAGAACGGCACCACCACCAGCGCGACGAGGAGCGTCTGAAGCCGCGCGGGCGCCCGGGCAAGCGCGTAGGCGAGCGGCGTGCCGAAGAGCACGAGGACGAGGCTCGCCGTACCCGCGTAGGCGAGCGAGCTGAGCGCGGCGTCGCGGTAGAACGTGTCGAACCAGAGCACCGCGTAGTTCTCGAAGTCGAGCGCTTCGAGGAAGCTCGCCCAGCCCTCCCGGCCCCCCTGCCAGTCAAGCACAGGCAGGTAGGGCGGCATCGCGGTGGCGGCGTCCGAGAGGCTGATCTTAAGGGTGATCAGGAACGGCACCAGGAAGAAGGCCGTGAGCCAGATGAGCGGCGGCAGCCGCACCAGGCGCGCGCGCCAGCGCTCTCCCGCCCGCGCCCTCATGCCGG
>NZ_LSIX01000039.1:0-19749 GCF_001556475.1 Methylobacterium sp. CCH5-D2
CGAACTGCGTTTCCGGCCCATCGTGATGACCTCGTTCGCCTTCATCCTCGGCGTGGTGCCGCTCGCCGTCGCCACGGGGGCCAGCATGAACAGCCAGCGGGCCATCGGCACCGGCGTGCTCGGCGGTATGGTCACCGCGACGGTGCTGGCGGTGTTCGTCACCCCGCTCCTCTTCGTCCTGATCGCGCGAGCCTCCCCGTCGCGTCAGGCGATGGGAACGAAGGGCCGCCAAACCGAAGCCGCGAGCACCCACGGCATCCCGGCGGGCTAGCCCTGCACCACGCGCCCATGGCTTCACCCGACGGAGAATGAACGACTGCTTCATCCTGGCGGTTTGCGCTGACGGTCGGCAGCCTGCTTCATCCCTCCGGTGAGCCGACAATAATCAGGTCCCGCCGGCGAGCCACCGGACGCTCCCTCCGAGCGGGTCCGGGCTCGGCAGCCAGCACCGAATGCGTTCGCGGGATCGTCAGGTCGAACACGATCCCACGTCGGCGTTCGTCTTGACGGCGATGCCTGGCCGGGCTGCGACGGCGCCCTCGACGAGGAGCTTGGCCATCCCGGTCGCCGAGCTCGACCTCCAGGGAGACGGCAAGACGGGCGTGAGGGACTTCAAGACAGCGACGGCCAATCGCTCGTCGAGCCGCGCGCTTTCGCGTTGCCCGTCGAGGGCGCTCGGACGCACGATTGTCAACGACGGGAAGGCCAGCGCTTTGAGCTCGCTCTCCAGTTCGCCCTTTCTACGAGTATAGGCGAAGCGCGAGCGAGGATCGGCGCCAAGCGAGGAGACCAGCGCGAACCGGGTGGCGCCATGGCTGCGCGTGAGGCGTGCGATGGCGAGCGGATAGTCCCGGTCGATTGCCAGGTACTCGTCGGGCGACGGGGTGCGGGCGCGCGTCGTGCCCAGGGCGCTGATGACGCCGTCCACGTTCCACCAGTCGGCATCGGCGGGGAGGTCCGAAAAGTCGACGACGACGTTTCGCAATTTGGCATGGGTCTCGACCGGGCGACGGGTCAGGGCGACCACGCGGTCGATCCGGCTGTCGGCGAGCGCCAGTCCCAGGGCAAGGCCTCCGACGAGACCGGTGGCACCGGCGATGAGGACCGTGGTCATGCCGGACGCCCGAGCCGCCCGGCCGCCGCAGGGGCGTGCGCCGACCTGGGAAGGTGCGGCTTCAGGCCTGCGGCGAGGAGCCGGTCGAGTGCCCGGTCCGACAGAAGGCGGGTCAAGCCGACGAAGGCCCCGCTCCAGCGGCCGACGGTGTACCGGGTCCTCGGACGCGCCCTGGCGACCGCGCCCGCGATGGTGCGGGCCGCATCCTCGGGCGAGGCCCCGCCCTCTTCCGAGGCCTCAGCCTGGGCCACCACCGCCCGCAACAGCGCCGCGTAGCGCCCGCGCTGCGCGACGGTCATGGCGTCGATGACCCTCTCGGCCCGGACGCCGACCTGTCCGAGCATCTCCGTCCTGACAGCCCCCGGCTCGATCACGACGACCCTCACCCCGAGCTGACCGACCTCGCGGCGCAGCGAGTCGCTGAGCGCTTCCAGTGCGAACTTGGTGCATGCGTAGGGACCGTAGGCCCCCATCGCCACCCGGCCGCCCACCGACGATACGTTGACGATGGTCCCGCCGCTCTCGATCAAGGCGGGAAGCAGGGCCTGGATGACCGCGACATGGCCGAACAGGTTCACCTCGAACAGGCGGCGCCAGTCCGGCAGCGCGTAGGTCTCCACAGGCACGTTGATCCCCACGCCTGCATTGTTGACCAGCACGGCTAGCCGTCGACGCTCGGGATCGTTCCCGACGCGCTGCGAGAGGGCGGCGATCCCGGCCTCTTGCGTGATGTCGAGAATGACCGGCTCGATGTTCGCGGTGCGCAGCGCGTCGGCGTCCACGTTCCGGCGGACGCCCGCCAGGACGTGATAGCCCCGGCCGGCGAGCTCGCGCGCCGTCGCGGCGCCGATGCCGCTCGACGCTCCGGTGACGACAGCCAGGTCTCGACGCGAGCCGGGTTGGGTTTCCGCATTGGTCATGGTATCTCCGATCCTCGTTCTCGGTCAGCTGATCGAACGCCACAGGGCGTCGAACCCAATCGCCGCATGGCGTTCGGCGGCGGCCGGGTCGGCCGCGATCCCGTCGATGGTGGCTTCCGTCATGGCCATCACCAGCGAGGCGACGAACATCGGGGAGGCGTCGCGCATCGCACCGTCGGCGCGGCAGCGGTCGAGGAGCTCGACGACCCGAGCGTAGGGGCGGCTCGCGATGTCGCGCGTGGCGGGCGTCAAGTCGTTCGAGACGCCGAGCTGCGCCAGCGCCAGGCGCTCAAGTGGTTTCTCCCGCGCCCAGCGCAGCATCCCGTACCAGACGTGCCGCAACTGGTCGCGAGGCTCGACTTCCTCCGGGAGGCCATCCACGGTCGCGGCGGCCATCCGCAACTTCAGCTCGACGTAGAGTTCGTTCAGCAGGTCGGCCTTGGTCTCGAAATAGATGAACAGGGCGCCGTTCGAGACGCCTGCGGCCTTCGCTATTGACGCCGTCGACGCACGTAGTCCCTGCTCGGCGACGATCCTGATCGCCGCCTCCATGATCTCGTTGCGCTTCGCGTCGCTCTTGGGTCTCGCCATGGCAGGACGATATGAAAGAGTGATCAGTCAGTCAACAACGTTTCGAGGGTGCTGCGGATTCTCCCAACTTGGAGGGTTGGGTTCCGTGGCAAACCAAAGGTTTCGACCATTTCGACTGGGTCGCCGCCTATCGCTCGCCTCAATCCCGCCCGAACTCCAAGCCTCTCCCGAGGAGGCGGAAACCGCAGACCGCGTTGCCTTTGAGCCTTTCAGGGCAGTCGCTGAGGCCTGAGGCAGGGGCTCAAGAGCGAGCAACACCGTCCAAATGCGAAGGCCCAACGGGCGTGCGGCTTCAGCGGATCTCCATCTTGGCCAACTGCCGCCTGAGGCCTGGTCTCGGTTGACACCATCCCTATCATGCAACTATTGAAGTTTCATGAGACGGGATGGCAGACTGTCTGGCGTGTTGCATGTCCTCCTCCACATGGACGAGGCCGACGGGCCGGTGACGTCCGAGCGGCTGGCCATGATGATGGGGACCAACCCGGTCGTGGTGCGCCGGACGATGGCCGGACTGCGCGACCTCGGGCTCGTCGCCTCCGGGAAAGGGCATGGCGGCGGCTGGACCATCGCCTGCGACCTCGACCGGGTGACCCTGCACGACGTCTACGTCGCGCTCGGTTCGCCGGAGGTGTTCGCGATGGGACACCGGAGCCAAGAGCCGACCTGCCTCGTCGAGCAGGCGGTCAACGCGGCCCTCGCGGACGCCTTTCAGGATGCCGAGGCCTTGCTGCTCTCGCGTTTGGGTGACGTCACGCTGGCCCGTCTCAGCGCGGATTTTCATGCGCGCTTGGCCAAGCGCGGATCGTGCGGGCGGGAGGCCCGATCCAATGACGCATAGCGCCCAGCCTGAACCAACCAACTTCGTGGCTGCCTTTTCGGACCCGGCGGCCGCCGCACGGTATGCCGACGGACCGCCTCGTTTCGTACCCGGCTTCGAGGCGTTGCACAGGATGACCGGCATCCTGCTCGCCGAGCACGCGCCGGCCGACGCGCGGGTTCTGGTCCTCGGGGCTGGAGGGGGCCTGGAACTCAGGGCATTGGCCGAGATGCATCCCGGCTGGACCTTCGTCGGCGTCGACCCGGCGGGGGAGATGCTCCGCCAGGCCGAGCGCACGCTCGGGCCGCTGATGAACCGTGTCACACTCGTCGAGGGCTACATCGACGACGCGCCCTTCGGCCCCTTCGATGCGGCGACCTGCCTGCTCACCCTCCACTTCCTCGACCCGGCCGCGCGCGAGGACACCGTCAGGGCAATCCACCGGCGGCTCAAGCCGGGCGCGCCGTTCGTGGCGGCGCACGGAAGCTTCCCGCAGGACGACAGCCGCTCGCGCTGGATCGGCCGGTACGAGGCCTATGCGGTCGCTTCCGGCGTCGATTGCGACCAGGCGGCGAAGGCCAGGGCCGCCGTGCAGGCCCACCTGCACACCCTCGCGCCCGAGACGGATGCCGCCGTGCTACGGGCGGGCGGCTTCCGGGGTGTCGAACTCTTCTTCGCCGCCTTCACGTGGCGCGGCTGGATCGGACGTGCCTGAGCGGCCGGGGCTCGGCTAGGCCGGCACCGCATCACGTGACGGATGGTAGGGCGCCGCGTCCATAAGGCCGCCCCGTTCAGCGCCCCGGCATTCCGTCACCCTCACCGTTCCCGGTCCGCCAATCCCGTCCGACCGCCCTGCGCAGGACCTGGGAGACCTGCTCGGCCGAATACGGCTTCCGCAGGAGCTCGAAGCCGTGGGCGCCTTCCTGCGCCAGGACGTGGCTGTAGCCCGAGGCGAGCACCACCGGCAGGTTCGGCAGACGCCGCCTTAGGAGCCGGGCGAACGCGATGCCGCCCATGCCCGGCATCACGACGTCCGAGAACACCACGTCGAAGTCCGATCCGTCGTGACCGATCCTATCGAGCGCCTCCTCGGCGTTCGTCGCCCAGGTCGTGCGGTAGCCGAGATCCTCAAGGATCTGCGTGGCGAAGGTCCCGACCTCGACGTTGTCCTCCACGACGAGCACGCGCTGGCCGGACCCGATGGGCAGCACGGAAGCGGCGGCATCCTTGGCGGCCAGGGGCTTGGGCTCCGCAGGCACCTCAGGCAGGTAGAGCGTGAAGGTCGAGCCGCCTCCCGGGACGCTCTCGACATCGACGTCGCCGCCCGACTGCTTGGCGAAGCCGAACACCTGGCTGAGCCCGAGGCCGGTGCCCTTGCCAACCTCCTTCGTCGTGAAGAACGGCTCGAAGATGCGCGGCAGCACCTCCGGCGCGATGCCCGCGCCGGTGTCCGAGAGCGAGACGGCGGCGAACGGATGCGAGCTCCCGGCGTGTCGGCGGATCGGCGGCAGCGTGCCGCCGCAGGCCAGCCGCAGGGTCAGCGTCCCCTCGCCGTCCATGGCGTCGCGGGCGTTCACCGCCATGTTCACCAGCGCGGTCTCGAACTGGCTGAGGTCGGCGCGCACGTGGCAGGGCGCCCCCGCGATATCCAGCACCACCCGGATGCGGGCCCCTGTGACCGTATCGAGGAGGTCCGCCATGGCACGCAGCCGCTCGTCGAGGGCGAACACCTGCGGGTCGAGGGTCTGCCGGCGGGCGAAGGCGAGGAGCTGCCCGGTGAGCTTAGCTGCACGCTCCACGGTCTCGGAGACCGCGTCGAGGTAGCGGGCCTTGCGCGCCTCGGGCAGGTCCGGGCGGCGTAGGAAGTCGACCGACGAGCGGATGATGGTCAGCAGGTTGTTGAAGTCATGCGCCACGCCGCCCGTCAATTGCCCGATGGCCTCCAGCTTCTGCGACTGCCGCAGCGCCTCTTCGGCCTTCAGCAGTTCGTCGGTGCGCTCGGCGACGCGGCTCTCCAGCGTCTCGTTCAACTCCCGCAGGCGGTCCTCCGCGAGCCTGCGGTCGTGGATGTCGGTCGAGGTGCCGAACCAGGCAGTCACCGTCCCGCCGGCGTCCCGCAGGGGCTCGGCCCGGGCCAGGTACCAGCGGCAGGCGCCGTCGTGCCGCCGGTAGCGCATCTCGATCTCGTAGGAGACCTCGCGCGCCCGCGCGTCCGCCCAGGCCGCGGCGGTCCGGGCCTGGTCGTCCGGGTGGACGGCCTCGATCCAACCGTCGGGCAGCGCCGCCTCAAGGGTCTGGCCGGTGAACTCGCACCAGCGGTCATTGAGGAAATGCAGGTGCCCGTCCGGCGAGGCGAACCAGACGAAGGCGGGAACGACGTCGGTCAGGGTGCGTAGCCGCGCCTCGGCCTGCCGGCGCTCGTCGATGTCGATGACCGAGCCGAAGTAGCCGAGGAAGGCCTCGTTCGCCGCGATCCACGGCATGGCGGCGTCGATGGCCCAGCGGTAGGCGCCGTCCCGGCCGCGCAGCCGGTACTCCAGGCGGAAGGACTTCCGCTCGGCGTTGGCGGCCAGGAAGGTCTGCTCCGAGAGATGGCGGTCGTCGGGATGGATGGCGTCGAGCCAGCCGAGGCCGAGCCCCTCCGCCTCGGTCTGGCCGGTGAACTCGTACCAGCGCCGGTTCAGGTAGATGCAGTCGCCGTTCTCGTCGGTGATCCAGGTCATCACCGGGGCATCATCCGCCATGGTGCGGAAGCGGGCCTCGCTCTCCCGCAGGCGCGCCTCCGCCTCATGCCGGAAGGTCACGTCGCTCGCGGTGCCGAACCACTCGACGATCTCTCCCGCCTGGTCGAGCAACGGGACGGCACGGGAGAACGTCCAGCCGACTGTACCGTCGGCCCGCCGCACCCGGTGCTCCAGCTCGAACAGCCCCTTGCGCCGGATGGCGTCGGCGATGGCGGCGAGGACCTCGGCCCGGTCCTTCGGCTTGATGTTGCGGTCGAGCCAGCGCTCGCTCGGCTCCGTGGCGTCGGCCAGGATGCCGCGACCATCGAGCCGGATCATCCCGCGCCAGTCTGCGCCCATCCGGTACACCGCGTCGGAGGTCGCGTTGACCAGGGTCCGCAGCCGTCCCTCGCTCACGCGCAGGTTAGCCTCGGCGCCGACGCGCTCGATGTAGGCCCAGCAGCGTTCCGTCACCTCGCGCAGCAGCGCCAGCTCGGCGTCGGACCAGCGATGCGGCACGGCATGATGGATGGCCATGAGGGCCGTGAGGCGGCCCTCCTTGACCAGCGGCATGCAGATCGTCGCGGCGATGCCGATGGCCTGGAAGGTCCGCGCCTCGTGCGGGGCGAGCTCGGCGGCGTTGTCGTTGACGACGAGGGGCCTGCCGGCATTGAGCTCCCGGACCGCGAGTTCGCCGAAGTCGGCGAGGCTGTAGTGTCCGAGGATCGAGGGTGCGTCCGGCGCGTGCCAGTTGCCGCGGATGGTGAAGCCGTCGCCGTCGGCGTCCATGTCGGCGTAGGCGCAGTTCGACAGGCCCAGGTGACCGCCAAGGAGGCGCGTCGTGGCCTCCAGCACCGCGGCGGCGTCGCGGGCGTCCGCGGTCGCCCGAGCCAAGCCGTCGAGGAAGCGGAATCGGTCCTCGCTCTCGGCGAGGCGGCGTTCGGCCAGCACGCGCTCGGTGATGTCGAGCACCGTCGCGAGCGTACCAATGGGCCTGCCGGCCTCATCGAGGATGGGCGTGTAGTCGAGGTCCATCCAGACCTTCTCGGGTCGGCCATGCCGCCAGAGTTCGAGTTCCTGGCCCGTGAAGCTGAGGGCTTGCCCGGCGAGGCCGCTCTCGATGACCTGGGCGTTGAAGGCGCGCGCCTCAGGCCAGACGTCCAGCACCCGGCCCCCGAGCGCTTGCGGATGGCGCGGACCGCAGACCTCGGCATAGCCCCGGTTGTAGACGAGGATGCCGTCCTCACCCCAGATCGCCACCATGGGAATGGGCGAGAGCAGCACTGTCTGGACGATGGCGCGAACCGTGGGCGGCCACTCGGCGATGGGGCCGAGCGGGGTGGCCGCCCAGTCATGGCCGCGGACGAGGTCGCCCACGTCGCCGCCGCCCACGGGGAGCCAGACGCCGGCCTGAATTTCCTGTGTCATCGACCCGCGCATCGAGGCTACCCGTCTGGGCGCGGTCGTTGATCCAACGGCACCTTCCGCCTCCGACATCCTACTTCAGGCGGAACCGGTTGCACATCGTACTGGTATAAATGTCCCAGGTCCGATGCGCCGATGGACAGGGTAGGCCCACGAGGTGCTCGCCGAGCTTGTCGCTCAGGACATAGGGCGGCAGTCCCATGCCGAACCGCGCCGCTTCGGGCGACGGCGGCGCTCCGCACATCAAGCCTGGGCATAGCTACGATATCTCGATGAGTTCCGCCGCCCGTTTTCCAAGCCGTTCGGCGCCGTTCTCCCCCACAACGACTGTATCGCCCCAGTACAAACGCTGAGCCCCATCATGCGTCTGGATCATCGGCTTGACGATGAACGTCGCGTTGGCCTCGATCCGCCAGTCGCGCATGGTCGCATCACGCGGTTTGTGGATGTTGATAGGCGCGTCGTCGCCGAGGCCTCGGCCGTGCATGATGAGGCTGCACCAGAAGCGCTCGTCGCTCAGGGCCGCGACGATGTCGGATATCCCGCCGACCGTCGCACCCGGCCGCAGGGCCTCGTAGCAGCGTTCAATTGCTTCCTGCTGACGGTGGAACAGCTCCCTGTAGATGTCCGGCGCACGACCAAGGAAGACCGGCTGCGTGTTCTGGGCCACGTAGCCCGCCCAACGCGCCTCGGCCTCGACGGAGATGAGGTCTCCGGATCGAAGCGGACGGAGCGAAGGCATGTACTGCGCCGAAGGCGGCTGCGGCCAACCCGCCGACCACAGGATCATGGTCGGCACCTCGCCGCCCCGCTCCACCATGTCCGCCAGCATCCGCGCGTAGACGACGTTTTCCGGCACGCCCGGACGCGCCTCGCGGAGCAGGACATCGACCGACGCCTCGACGAGTTCCTCGGCCTTTCGCAGGAAGGCGAGCTCCTCCGTGCTCTTCACGAAACGCGCCCGCTCCATCAGCAGGTTCGCATCGACGATCTCGGCGGCGGGCAGCGCGCGGACCAACCCGTCGAGGATGCCGGCAGGCGTGATCCCTTCGGGAAAGCGGGTGTTGCCGGCGAGGCCCGTCACGCCGATCCGGGCACGGTCGAGACCGAGCTCCCTCAAGCGGTCGATGCTCATCTGCGTGTAGCCCCAACCGGTATCGATGGGACGTATGTCCGTCACCCAGTCCTGCCGTTGCAGCCAGAAGTCCTTATGGACGTCCGGGCTGGTGATCGCGGTCACCTCGCCGGTCAAAGGGAATACGCAGGCCGCCTGGGAGCAATTGCCGCCTATTCCGGTGAGGTAGCGTACATTGGCCTGGAAATGGTCCCATAACCCAGTGTTGGGCGGGACGAAAATGGCGTCAAGGCGGGCCTCGGCCATCAGCTTCCTGACTTTCAGCCACCTTAGGTCACGCTCCTGTACCGAGAACTTCGGCGCACCCTCGACCAAGCCTTGCCTCATATTCGCATTCCTCCCCTTCATGCCTCGACGATGTGTTGCCGGACGACGGGCGACCCGTTGCAAGGCGCCATCGGCGCCAATGCCCCGGCCATGGCTCGCCGCATGGGCCACAGGGCCTTTCCAGGCCGGCATCAAGCCTGTGGCCTCGGACTGCGACCAGCACCGTCCGGCGGGCGGAACGATCCGCCTTCAATCTGTCACTCAACTGTCGTTATGACAGCTTACTACCAATTTTGAGGGGCAGCTTTTGTTCCGGCGGTTTGTGGCGCGGCCATCCCTGGCCGGCTTGAGCCACTGAACCAAACTGGCTGGTGGCAAACATGGTCAGGGTTGGAACCGATCACCCCGCGCTGTGTTGAAGCCGCAAAGACAGCAGGCTGTCATTGTCGCAGGTAGATGACAAATCAGGGATTATCATGCGTTCTGCGCTGAGGAAGGCCTCGAAGGACATCGACCGCCTCCGCCGGGCCTGGTCGGGTCTCGCCATCGAGGTGTTTCGCCTCAACGGCGACTTGGTCGAAGGGGGGGACGCGCTGGTGCGCGACCTCGGGCTGACCAGCGCCCGCTGGCAGGTCCTGGGCGCCGTCGCCCTGTCCCCGGTCCCGCTGCCCGTCGCCCACATCGCCCGCAACATGGGCCTGGCCCGCCAGTCGGTGCAGCGCGTCGTCGACGACATGCGCGCCGACGGGTTCGTCCAACTCGAACCCAACCCCCACCACCGCCGTGCGCCGCTCGTCGCAATGACCTCGCGCGGCGCGACCGCCTACGAACAGGCCATGGCCCGCAAGGACCTCTGGGCCGACGTGCTCACCGAAGGCCTGTCGCCCGAGGCCATCGAAGCCGCCGGCACGCTCCTGCGTACGCTCCAGCAACGGATCGGCGCCTCGCACGGACACATCGCAACCATCGCCGCCACACTGAAGGAGTCCCAGGAATGAACCGCGCCGATGCCAAGCAGGGCTTTGACGCCGACGTGATCGTCGTCGGTGCCGGGCCCATCGGCCTGACGACCGGCAACGCCCTGCGCCACCACGGCGTCTCGTGCCTGCTCCTCGAAGAGCGCACCAACGTGAAGGCGTACTCGCGCGCCAACAACCTCTGGGCCCGCCCGCAGGAGCTCCTCGCCGGCATCGGCCTGCGCGACCTCCTGGCCGAGAACAGCTACGCGATCCACACGATCAACTTCTTCGTCAACGGCACCCCGACGACGCCCATCCCCATCGCCGACGTCGCCAGCCCCTACCCGGAGGTGCTCTACAGCGGGCAGGACGTGATCGAGCGGACCCTCACCGACGAGTTCGAGGCGCGCGGCGGCTTGCTCGACCGGGGCTGCACGGTCACCGGCGTCGAGCAGGACGACGACGGCGTCACGGTGGTTCTCAGGCGGGGCAAGGACGGACCGGAGGAGCGGCGCCGCTGCCGCTACCTCGTGGCGGCCGACGGCGCCAAGAGCACGATCCGGCCGATGCTGGGCCTTGACTTCGAGCCCGAGCGGCTGCCGAACTGCATGAACCGACAGGTCGACGCCAAGCTGTCCTGGCGCCGCTCGCAGAAGCCGGATCAGCTCTGGTTCTTCTACTACGAGCGGGGGTTCGCCGGCATCCTGCCTGTCTGGGGCGGCTACCACCGCCTGTTCTTCCTGGCCGACGACACCGGCGTGCCGGATCGCGACCCCACCCTCGAAGAGATGCAGGCGGTCGCCCGCGAGGTCACCGGCGACGAGACCCTGACCCTGTCGGACCCGCAGTGGCTCACGCACAGCCGGTTCCAGTACGGCGTCTCCCCGGGCTACGCGCGGGGCCGGGTCTTCCTGGCCGGCGATGCCGGGCACCTGTCGCTGCCCATCGGCGGCCAGGGCATGAACGCGGGCCTGCACGACGCCGTCGAGATCGCGTGGCGGCTGGCCATGACCCTGCGGGGCGAGGCGGCTCCGGTCATCCTCGATTCCTACGACGGCGAGCGCGGCGGCGAGCACGCCCGGCTGAGCGCCCAGCAGGCGCGCGGGTTCCGCTGGACCGTCTACCGCGGCCGGGTCACCGACACGGTGCTGGGGTTGGCCGCCAAGGCGCTGCCGAACCTGGGCTCGCTGCTGCAGGGAACGGACGACATGCAGCAGATGGGGGTCGAGTACCCGAAGAGTTCGCTGAACGAGGACAGTCTCTCCGGCTTGGCGACCTTGCTGCGGCCGGGACCGAAGCCGGGCGAGCGCGCGCCTGACGCTGAGGTGACGCATCGCGGGGAGACCACGAACCTGTTCCGGTTCCTCTACAACCCGGACGGCCACACCACCGGCTGGGCGCTCCTGTGCTTCGACGGCCGGTCGCCGGACGCGGGAACGTCGCTGCTCGAAGCCGTCCGCGCCGTCGAGGCCTGGCCCTGGATCAAGCCGCGCTTCGTCCTGGCGGGGCCGATGGCCGGCGGCGGGAAGATCCCCGTCCTGTCGGACATGGACGGCAAGGCGCACGGTGCCTACGGTCTTGAGGCCCGCCCGGCGCTGGTGCTGGTGCGCCCGGACGGGCACGTCGCCTTCCGCTGCGAAGCCGACCGGGCCGACCGGTTGGTCGCCTATTGCCGGAAGGCATTCGGCGCGGAGGTCGAACGCTCGCCGAGCGTGCTTGCCGCCGCCGAATGAGGGCGGAGGAATTGCGCGCCGAAGGTGCCGGTCCGACAAGGTCAGGGCCGGCACCTTCCGCATAGCTGAACCGCGAGCCCGCCGCTCGGCGGCAGGCCCGGGACTGGGAACCTTGACCGGCCCATCGTATCAAAGTCCGGCGGGGACAACCGGAGGATGTTGTGGCCGCCGGACCAACCATTCCATGTCGACAGCAGCTATTGGGCTTCAAGCGGTCATTCCGGTGGTTTAGGCCAAAGGTCCGCTGATGGCGCTCAGCCGAACATCCACCCTGCGTTGCAGATGCCGGCTACGAAGGGAGGAGGACCGACGAAGCGGCTTTGTCAGTCGTGGGGCGCAGGGCCGGGTAGGTGCCGCCGAGGTCGGCGAGCACCCGGCGGGAAGGCGGCGGCAGCGCGTTCATGCCTGAGGCTGAACCTGGCTCTGGCCGAGGTCCGGCTTCAGCGCGCCAGCGCGGTTCCGCGACGTGCTCGACTTTGCTGCAGGCTTGGTCCGAGGCCGATTGGACGAAGCCGCATCCGGAGCCTGTGTGCCGTTCGACCGGTCTGGCCCGGCGGCCGAGGCAGCTTTGCCCGCAAGGCGTCGAGGAGCCGGTGGCGCCGGCATGGCCTGCGTGAGAACGAAGTGGGCGACGCGGCCGAGATCGAGGTAGCGGGCCGTGAACGAAGCCGCGAGATCGGTTGCCCCGACGTCACGGATCGCGGCGACCACCGTCTCCAAGGTCAGAGTGCTGAAGCCGACCCGGCCGGGCGCTTCGGCAGGGTCAACGAGTTCGGCGGCGTAGCGCTGGCCCATGGTCTGGACGTGACCGTTCTGAGCGGGCCCAAGTAGGACGAAGTGGCCCCGGCCGTACAGACCGTGCTGCAGCATGAGCTGGCCCAGGACGTGCTCGCGACGAAGCTGTTCGAATCCCGGCCGGGCTAGGACCGCGGCCTCGGGATCGCGGAAGAGGCCGCTGTCCCGGGCGGTCTCGGCGTAGCGGGGCCGCGGCGCCGGGACGGGGCCGCCGGCGCCCTCGGTGTACTTAACCTCGATCGCCACGAAGGCGGGCTCGCCCTCCGGCGTCACGATGTCGATGAGGACATCGCAGGCGGTACCGTCGCCGAAGTAGTCCGGCCCGCGCCGGCCTGGGCTGTGCTCGAAGCGGATGCCGGTGACGGTGCCGACGAAGCCCGGGAGCAGCCTTCGGAACACCGCCGCGGCGCGGGCGGGGTCGAGCGCCAGGGGGACGAAGAGGTTCAGGGTCAGGGCCTGGCTGGACAGAAGGTTGCCCCACAGCCGAGCCTCCTCGAACAGCGCGCCGGGCTCCCTGAACAGGAGAACTTTCCTCACATGGGCGGCGATGGCCGGGGTCAGGAAGGTGGTGCCGGCCCGCGCCGCGGCTGTCGAGAGCCGGGAGGCCAGACGGACGGACTTCGGCCGGCTGATGCCGGGTGTCGTGGACGAAGCGGTCCGGCCCCCGGCCCGGCGCGGCTCCGGGCGGTGCTGCCCGGCCGGCAGACCGTGCTCCTCTCGCCAGAGCGAGGCCAGCAGGCGGCACGCGGCGGCAAAGCGGGTGTCGGTGGAGACGAACGCATCCTGCCGTTTTCGCACGTCCTCGGGCACCAGGGGCACAGGGCGCGTCGGCATCGAAGCAGACGAAGCCGTTGTTCCGATCGGTCCCGTCGGGTGAGCACCATCGGCGGCCGGGACGGGGCGCGTCGGGGCGGTCGCGGTGCGGCGGGATCGGGGCAGGCAAGTGCTTGGCATCCAGGTAAGCTCCGAACACCCGCATCAGCGCGGGCTCGGCTTCCATTCCATCCAGGCAGAGGAAGTTTAGCTTGATCGGCCGACGCGTCCGCCTGTCCCCAGCGAGATCAGCTCCGCTCCTGCTCCGGAGGGGGATGATCGTCTCTCCCTCCCTTTTGTATTTAGCCCGCAACCAGCTCAATCGATAGCTAAACAGCTGATTGGGACGAATTTTCTGCGCGGGAACCTACAGCGTTAGGCGGTCCAAAGCTGATCCGCCCGGTATGGGCGACGGAGGCGCAAACGCTTCGGTGGCGCGTTGCCCCGTTCATGATCTGACGCATTCATGCGCAGTGTAGACGAAGCGGCACGGCCGCGGATGGGCGGGTTGGTACATCCTGCGTCATCACCTGCTCCTATGAGAGCGACAGGGCGAGGCGGGCTTTTACGACCCTGCGGGGGCGGGCGTAGAATGTCAGCTTAACTCTCGCCGTGATTTTAGCTCGGGTGCACGTAGAGGCGCCACTTTCAAGCGTTGTCCTGCATCCCTGATGACGTTTCAATGTCCCGCAGCTCAACCCAGTCGCCGGCTCCTAACGTTCGCGCGCCGGCGTCGAGGGCGGTCCAGTCCACTCTCGTCGCCGGCATAGAGGCAAAGCGACAAGTTGTCGTTTCTCCGAACGCGAAGACCCTCGCAAGCTGGACGTCGATGAGCAAGTGCCCCAGCAGTCAGTAACACCTAAGGTGTCTGCCTCCGCCAACATCGATCCGCAGGAAAGAGCTGTAGCGATGGGCTGTGCCGAACGGTCAGTAGGGTTAGCGCACCAAACCAGACCAGGAATATCAGCAACGAAGGGTGGGTTTATGGTATAAAATCCTAAATCTCCATCTTTCGAACGGCCAAGGTAAGTGAGTTGGGTGGCGCCGGGCTATATGGTGGGCTGACCCGGCGGTCAGCAGAAAAGAGGCTGACATGTCCGAGATCCACCTACCTGTTCCTATCCCCCACGGCCAAGACGAAGCCGACGTAGATCTCATCCTGAAGTTGCGGGAGGCGGCCGCAGAGCGGACCGCCGATGAGCCAGACACCAAGATTCCTGACGATGTTGCCGCCGACTTGGAGCCGCATGCCGCCGCCATCAATGGCCATCTCGTAGGACTTCGCCGCCATACCGTGGCCATTGGCCTGGAGCTGTTGGCCGTCAAGAAGAAGCTCAGGGACCACCCGAAGCCCGCCTTCGGTGCCTGGCTCAAGCGCCATTTCGGTTGGGATGCCCGCACCGCCCAGCGCTACATGAAGGTGGCGGCATTCTGTCAGCAGCACCCGGAAGCGATTGGTTTGCCCGCATCGGCAGTCTGCCTGCTCGCCAGCTCTGGGACGCCGACCGAAGTCCTTGCTGCCGTGCTCGGTCAGCTCGGCAACGGGGAGCGGCTGAAGCTCGCAAAGATCGAGGCCCGCATTGATGCGGCCAAGACCCCTGACCCGATCATGGCGACGGCGATGAAGCAGGATGCGCCGTCCGGGGCGGCCAGGGCAGTGGTGCCGGTAGCTGCGCAAGGAGCGGCGGAGCTGATTCTGTCGCAGATGCGTGAGCACCGCCGCGTGCTGCGCGAGCGCCTCCTCTTGATCGACGGTGAGGAGCTGAAACGGACCCTGCTCGATCAGCTTGCTGACGGCGGCGAGCACGAAGCGTCAGCCTAAGGCTCGCCTTCATCTCAAGAATTGAGGCTGATTGCGAGGCCTCGCAATCAGCCGCCTTCCCTGCGCAGCGCCCGCGTCGTCCAGACGAAGGGCGAAGACTTCATCGGATGATAGCCATGACCATTCTCGACCGTAGCACGCGCATCCTGCTCAACAGCCTTCCGAACCACTCCGTCTACCACGAGGTGGAGATGCCGCCGATGGAGGGCCGCCTTAGCTGGCGGGAGCCGATCCTCTCCGGGCAGACCGCCGCGAAGCTCTACGACGCCACTTCGTTCCTAACTTGGCAGTACGGCCTGCACTTCAACACCCACATCAATATCGGCTTCGGCATGATGGGCCTCAGCGACCGAGCGGCCGCCGCCGCGATGGCGAGGTTCAACAAAGAGATGACGCGTTTCCTGGCGGTGCCGGACGTTGGGCGACAGCGGCGTGGCGGACGCCGACGCTGCGGCACCACGCATCACTACGTCTATGTCCTGGAGTATGGCCGTGACCGCGGCCTGCACGCCCATCTGCTCTGCGTGATACCGCCCGGGATGAAGGCGGCGGCGGAGGCTTATATCCGGCAGTGGTGGGCGCGCGAGGCCAATTTGGTGCCCGCCTGCGCCCGGTGCCGCTTCCCTGAACGTCCAATCCCTGAACGGCCGGAGTTGAAGCCGTACACGAAGGTCGCGCGTGGGGTCTGCCCCGGATTGGCGTCCGTTCGTGGCTGCGGCCGGTACGGCGTGGACACCCTGGGCAGCAAGATGCCGGAGGAGGCGGTCTTGGTCCGGCATCGGCCTCAGGTATCGCCGACGAAGGCCCACCGCCGGCAGATTTTCTGGCTGCAATACCTGTTGAAGACGACGAAGCCTGGAGCCGGTTTGAAAGATGCAGACGGCACGCCGACCGCGCTCGGCCAGATCCTTGCTCTCAAGCTGCGCGCGGCACCGGCGCCGAGCCCGGGCTGCGAGCCTCGCAAGATCTGTGTAGTCCAACTGCACGGGATCTCGAAAACTCTCAGAAGCCAGGCTCAGCGCGCGGCTGGCTTTCAGTCGAAGCTCTGGCCGGCCACGTTCCACGAAGTTTATTCGGGTTGGGAGTGGGATGCCTATGTGGCGCGGACGCGGATGGCGCCACCGACAGCCTGAGCGTCCGACAACGGGGCATCCTCGTCGTTCGCTCCCACAATCGATTGTGGGAGCGAACGAAATGGATTGTGGGAGCAAGGCCAAAAAATGACTCGTTGAGCCAGTCACTTAGTTGGCGGTATCGGGCCTGCGTTTTGCAGGCGGTTGCTCAGCGAGTATAGGCGGGTTCACCTCGGAGAGGCTCATCAGAGGCGACAGCGTTCAGGCTGGAATCGAGCCGAAGGATCGTGCCCTCAGGTCCGGAAGCAGAGACGGCCTCGATTATCGTCGGACGAAGCCAGGTCGGCAACTCCATCCGCAGCGGAGAGACTGTTCGTATGGATGGCGAATTGAAGGAGAAAGTACGGAGGAGAGGCGTACACCATCCCCTCCGCTCCGCCTCCGTCGGAGCGGAGGGGGGGATTGCTTGGGTGAGGCGGAAGAGGATCTCCGCGTATATCGACTTCTGACCAGCCTTCAACCAGCCCGCGCGCGGTTCTTAAGGGGCAGAACTGGTAGCGTTCGCCTCGGCCGCTCCCCGTTGCCGACGAAGTTGGGATCGGCAGCTTCAGGGGGCGAGGCGCCTGGGTCGCGAGCCGAGATCGGCATCACAATCGGACACGGTTCGAGCCGACAGCAAAGAAGGGGCGGCCGATGCCGCCCCTTCTGCCGTGGGTGCGATCTTCACCGCCGTCGCGAAGGGCGAGAGCAGGATGCCGATGCGGACTGATCGCTCAGTCCTCGTTGTAGCCTGGAACGTCCGCCCAGAGTTCCGCCTCCAACTCCGCCGAGGTCGGGCCGCCCGGCTCCGCCTTCGGCAGCCCTTTCAGGGCGGCCTCGGCGAAGGGGTTGCTCGGCCGTTCGGGCGCCGGCGCGCCGGGCGGGCTGATCTCGGTCGTGGTCGTCTCGGCTGCCATCGTGATGCTCCTGAACGAAGGATGCCCCGGCGCCGCGGCCGTGGGCGGGGCCATATAGGCGGGCCCGCTCCGGCGCCTCAGGCGCGGCCGGCTTCGTCGAGGAGAGCGTCAGGAGGAGGTCGTCGGGCAGGCTCGGTGCCGTGGCCCGTTCCAGAGATTGATAGAGTCAGGGTTCGAATTCTTGCTGGTGTCCGAGGCTGTCGGCCCCAGGAACCCTGGTGGACGTTGGAGGAAGGCCGTCTTGCCGCTAGGCAAGGCTTCGCCTTGCGGCGGCGAAGCCAGCTGAGCCTATGCGCTTGGAGGTCAGGAACCCCGGAGCCACGCCATCGGTCAACCGTCGGATCGAGGTGCAACCTTGTGACAGGCAGGCCGGGGTTGGGCTGTCGGCCTTTACGCACCGCTTCCCGCCCTCTCGGGCGGCCAGCGCGGACAGGACCCTTGCCGTGCGATCCGTAGCGGCTCGGGTCGTCCAGGAGGGTGGGAGCGATCCCTTCCTCCATCCTGCGGATGGGCCCTGTCCCGAGCAGCCCGTTGCCGAGCCCGTCCGCTTGTTGCCGATGCCCTTCGGCTTGCGATCCGGCGGTCCCGCGTCAGCTCTGCTGAGGATGGGGACACGGAGCCCATTGGGGGCCTGGCGTATCCCCGAGGCGGGTCAACAGATCTGCAACAGATGCGGGCGGATCATCCAGGCGGGCGGTGAAGGGTCGAGAGATCGACGTCGATGGCGATCGCGTCGATAGCCTGCTGCATCTGCTGCAGGCTGGAGCGCTTGGTGTAGCGCGCAGTCTCGCCTGCCGTAACGTGGCCCGTGACATGATCGACGACGGTGGCGTGGACGCCCGCCTCGTGCATGAAGGTCGTGGCGCTGTGCCGGAAGGAGTGGAAATCGAGGCCGGACTGGTAGAGGCCGACATCCTGCCGGTAGCGCGTGAACGCCTTGGTGTAGGCATGGCCCAGACGCCCGTCGGCGCCCCCGCCCTCCAACTGTGGGAAAAGACGCAGCTCGCCCGCGCGTCGCCGTGCCGCGACCTCGTCAAGCAGGCCGAGGCGGATCAGCTCCGCATGGACGGGAACGCGCCGCGCGGCGGACCGGTTCTTGAGCTTGCGCGCGCCCTTATCATTGATGTCGAAAAACCAGATACCCTCTTTCTGCTGCACATCGGCAACGTGCAGCTGGCAGATCTCCTCCTGGCGCAGGCCGGAGAACACGGCGATTAAGGGCAGCCAGAATTTCTCATCGCGCAGTATCAGCGAGCCTGCCGTTTTCCGTCGCTGCTCCGACAGACAGCCGGTCCAGATCGGCGTGGCGAACAGGCGCGCGAGATCCTCCTTCTCCCACATCTGCCGCTGCTCGGTGGCCTTCTTGGCCGCGCCGAAGCGAAAGCCCTTGAAGATGTTGTCCCCGACCTCGCCACCAGCCTCGGCCGCCTCCCAGAATGTTGAGAGGGCCGAGAAGTGGCGCTTGATCGTCTTGGGGGTCAGGGGCTTGCCCCTGGTTGTCCCCGTATCCTCGGCGTACAGCGCTATGATCTCAGCAACGCTCTTGCCACGGTAGCGCGGAGACTTTGAATAGAGCGCCGGCAAGCGCTCGACCTGCTGCCTGAAGCGGCTCGCATCCGTACGGGTGTAGGCCGCCGTCGCCTTGTCGCCGCAGACGTCAATGAAGAGGCGGAAGGTGGCTCTCGCCTGCGAAGCCGTCTGCCCCTCCCAGGCACCCGAGACGGTCTGCTGCTCGCAGAAGGCCGGCCAAAGTTCAGACAACGGCTTTGATATGGCTGTTTCCGCGGCGACCGGCTCGGAGGTCGATGCGGGGGGCGCGGCAGCTGGGACTGCGGGTGCCGGGGCCGATTCGGACGCCAGCGCGGCCAGCGCCATCTTCAGGCGCCGATCCTTCGGCTCGTGCTCGAAGTCGCCCGCGCAGCGCGCCTGCATCGCCTCGGCGACGTCGATGCCGGCCTTGAGTACGGCCTGGCGCACTTGGTTCCACTCGGCGACGCCGAAGGTGGCCGTCGCGATACCCTGGCGGCGCAGGAGCGAGGCCGCGATCTCGCGGGCCTCGCCGAACCCATCGCCGGCGAGCGCCTCGCGGGCGCGGGCAGCGACCTTTCCATAGAAGTCGCGCTTGGCCGCCACGAGGTGGGAGGGCAGCGGTTGGGCTCGCGCGAGCCGGACCGCATCGTCGCCCTGCAGCACGGATGCGTAGAAATCCTGCACGAGGCGGGAGAGTTCGGTGTCGGTCAGCATCGGCATCGCGCGCATGCCCGTGAACAGGCCCTCGGAGGCGAGATATAGCCGACAGGCGTTCGACCGCGCAGCCCTCGGGTCGATGGTCCCGAGGCTGCGCACAAGTTCGCGCCGGCCCAACCGCTCCCGGAGGTCGGCCGGAACGCGGCGCCGGAAGTAGAAGACCCGTCCGCGCAGGACGAGGTTGGCGAGTCCACCCACACCGCTCCTTCGCCGCCGAAGGCGGCTTGTGTAGCAGCGGTGTGTAGCAGGGGGCCCACACCGCGGGACGGCGTGACCTAAAGCTCAGCGATCAGAATGACTTAGGAAATCAGGTGGCTGGGGGACCTGGATTCGAACCAGGACTAGAGGAGTCAGAG
>NZ_LSIX01000395.1:0-2929 GCF_001556475.1 Methylobacterium sp. CCH5-D2
GGTGGTGCGCAGCGCGGTGAGCGGCGTGCCGCTGCCGGCCACGATCCCCGCCACCATCCCGGCCCCGATCCTCGGCCTCGTGACGCCCGGCCTGCTGCTCGCCAACGGCCTGCGCCCGCCGCTCCAGGTGGACGAGGCCTACGCCCCGCTCGGGCTCAGGCTCGGCGGCCTCACGCTGCTGCCGGCCTTCACCCAGAGCCTCGGCTACGACACCAACCCGAACCAGGCCGCGGGCGCCGCCGCCCGGGGCTCGGTCGCCCTGCGCAGCGAGGCCGAGCTCGGCTTCCGCAGCGACTGGTCGGCGGCCGAGCTCTCGGGCGACCTGCGCGGCGCCTATCTCGAATATCCGCAGAACGAGTCCGCGAGCCGCCCCAGCGCCACCGGCGCGGTGCGCCTCGGCGTGGACGCGAGCCGGGACCTGCGCCTCGACGCGGAGGGGCGCTTCCTCGTCGACACCCAGCGCGTCGGCAGCATCGACCTCCAGGCCACCAACGCCACGACCCGCCCGCTCATCGCGTCCTACGGCGCCTCGCTCGGCGCCACCCAGCGCTTCAACCGGCTCTCGGTCTCGCTGCGCGGGCTCTTCGACCGCAGCACCTTCGAGGATGCCCGGCTCAGCGACGGCACCACCCTGGTCCAGAGCGACCGCAACCTGAACCAGTACGGCCTGCGCCTGCGCACCGCCTACGAGGTCTCGCCCGCCCTCACCCCCTTCGTCGACGTGCTCGCCGATTCCCGCGTCTACGACAGCGCCCGCGACGCGACCGGGCTGCGCCGCGACTCGACCGGCGTGGCGCTGACGGCGGGCGCGGCCTTCGCGCTCGGGCCCGCCCTGAGCGGGGAGATCTCCGGCGGCCTGCAGCACCGGACCTATCCGGACCCGGCGCTCGCCGACATCGACGCCCCGCTCCTCAGTGCCGCGCTCACCTGGCAGCTCAGCCCGCTCACCGCCGTGCGGCTCGGCGCCCAGAGCGCGGTCAGCGAGACGACCCTGCGGGGCTCGAGCGGCGCGATCACCGAGACCGCGACGGTCGAGGTGCAGCACGACCTGTTCCGCAACCTCTCGATCGTGCTCGGCGCCGCCGTCCTGCAGAACAGCTACCAGGGCACCACGACGCGCGAGACCGGCTTCTCGGCCACGGCCCGGGTCGATTACCGCTTCACCCGCTGGCTTACCTTACGCGGCACCTATCTCTACCAGCAGATCGACAGCACGGTGGCCAATGTCAGCTTCCGCGGCAACACCTTCCTGCTCGGCCTGCGCGTGAATCCCTGAGATCCCGCATCCGGGCCGGGAAGGACATCAGTCTTCGCGGAACGATCCCCGCCGCGCCGGGTTGCCCCCCGAGCGCGAGAACGCGCGCTTCGCGTCGCATGCGCCCGGATCACGGGAAAACGCCAGAGCGCGCGCGCGACATCGGCCGCGAAGGCGCCCGCCGCGACGCGTACGGCCGGCCCCGCGACGACCGCCTCCACCGCCGCGACGAGCGCTTCTGCGTCGGGCCGCCCGGTTCCGGCCGAGTACCGACCGGACGGGCCGGATCACCTGCGTTTCGCGGTTCGATCCGCGCCGCCGGGACGCGGTCGCGCGAAAATCGCGGCGCGGCAGCCCGCCCGCCCCCTCAAGCCTCTTGTGCACCGCACTGCCTTGATCTAGGTGAATCGGGCAATCTTTTTTGGGAGAAACTGGCAATGAGCCTTCGTGTTTCCAGCGCTTTCGCCGCCCTCGCCTTCGCGGTCTCGTCGGTCGCCGCCCCGGTCGCCTTCGCCAAGCCCACGAACGGCGCCGCCGCCGTCAAGATGATCGACACCGACAACGACGCCACCGTTGATCTCAAGGAGGTCCAGGCCGTGGCCTCGGCCACCTTCGACCGGCTCGAGAAGGACGCCGACGGCACCCTCGACGCCAAGGAGCTGAAGGGCCGCCTCGGCAAGGCCGGCCTCCGCCAGGCGGACCCGGACAGCGACGGCACGCTGGACAAGAAGGAGTACCTCGCGGCCGTGGCCGAGCGCTTCCAGGCCGCCGACCCGGACAACGACGGCACGCTCGACGCCAAGGAGCTGAACTCCAAGGCCGGCAAGGCGCTGCTCGCGCTGATCAAGTAAGGGCACGTCACGGATCCGTGGCGGGCGACCCGCCACGGCATCCTGACCGAGAGGGCCGTCCCGCCAGGGGCGGCCCTTCCTCGTTCGGGCGTCCGGCGGGCGCGCCGTCCGTTGCGCCCGCACGACAGGTGGCGGCCGACCCGCCGTGCGGCGCCGCACACTGATTGCCTGCGGGAGCGAAGTGCGGCACGGATGGTGCCCGGCCGGAAACCCTGCCCGGCCCGCAAGCCCATCCAGACAAGCCGTCGGCGATCCGGACACCACCATGAGCCATCCGAAGGGCCGCGCCCGCTCCGCGCGGGCGGCACGCGCGGGCAGCCTCGCCTGCGCCCTCGCCCTCCCGCTCGGCCTGCCGCCCGGCCTCCCGCTCGGCCTGTCACCCCTGCCCCTCGCCGCGCAGGAGGCGGCCTCGGCGGTGCAGGACGTCACCCTGACGGACGTGGTCCTGCCGCTCGGCGGCGCCGCGTTCCGCGCGCCCCGGGTGACGGTGAGCGGCACGCGCCTGTCCAAGGACGAGCTCGCCGCCCTGCTGCGCCCCGGCGCCGCCGACACCTGGCCGGCCCGCCTCGCCCGGCTGGAGGCGGCCAGCATCACGATCCCGGTCCTCGTCTCCGAGCATCCCGGCCCCGGCCCCTTGCGCCAGACGGTCACCTACCGCGAGGTCACCGCCCGCGACGTGCGGGCCGGCCGCATCGCGGAGCTGACCGCGGCGGGCGCGGCGGTCAGCGTCTCCGGGGGGGCCGAGACGGGCTCGGGCACCTACGGCCAGATCCGGGCGAGCGACGTCGATCTCGTCGCCCTCACCCGCCTCTACGGCGTGCCC
>NZ_LSIX01000396.1:0-5549 GCF_001556475.1 Methylobacterium sp. CCH5-D2
CCTCGCGGGCGGCCAGCAGCCGGCCTCGCCCGGCACCGTCGGCGCCATGAACAACTCCGTTCCCAACCAGGAACTCGGCAAGAAGGGCGACGATTGCTGAGCGCACCGCGCCGCCTCTAGAGCGCTCTCCGCAGGGATGGGCGCCGGTTCGACGCCCGAGATGCGTTGATGCAGGAGGCCGGAGCCGTTCCAGGTCGCCACGCGACCGGGAGCCGATCTAGCCCGATCGTTCACCGGGGCCGGTCTCGACGAGGCCGGCCCCGCGCGCGTGGGCCTCGCCGCGCGGCCGCCGTCCGAACCCCTTCAGGGCGGCGCCGACCCGCTCGCGCCAGGCTTTGGCGCGCGGCCTCAGATGGCGGACGTAGGCCAGCAGCATCCAGCCGCGCAGGCGCAGCGGCACGGCATAATCCCGCACCCTGACCGCCCCGCTCGCCCATTCCGACTTGTGCCGCGAGGCCGGCGCCAGGAAGTCGAGCACGGCGATCCCGAGATCGGCCGCGTGGTCCACCATGTGGCGGAACAGCAATCGGCCCGGCCCGAACGCCGCGTGGCGGGCCTCGTAGGCCTGGACCAGGGAGGCGTAGGTGCCCTGGTGGATCAGCCCGGCCTCGATGGCCGCGGTCTCGCCGCCGACCGTGAGCCGCAGGATGAGGGCGTTGGGGCACTCGGCCACGCCCCGCAAAAAGGCGGCGTTGGCCGGGTGGGCGTAGCCGGCGCTGAACCGCCCGGTGCGACGCAGCCAAGCGTGCTTGAGCCGGAGGGCCTCCGCCATCGCCCCGGCGCGCCCCTCGGGCGCGACGACCTCGAACATCACCGGCCCGGCCTCGGCGAGGTGGCGCAGGTTCCGCTGGAGCGCGTTCCGCGTCCGGCCGGAGCGGCGGCGCGCGCCCTCGCTGCGGAAGTCGCAGAACGGGGCCTCCGTCTCGCGCGTGGCGAAGCGGCCGCGCGTGGCCACGAGCGGCGCGATGGCCGCGTCCTCCCGCACGCCCCTGAGCAGGACGGCATCGACGTCCCGCATCGCGCGCACCCCCCGCCAGGCCGCCGCCAGCCACTCCGCCCGCTCGGCTCCGGGGGCGACCAGCGCGTCCGCGTTCTGGGTCGCGGGCTCGCCGAAGCTGCGCAGCACGCGCAACGGTCCGAGCCTGCGGATCGCGAGCGGCCAGAGCAGGACGAGATGGCCGTCCTGGTGAACCGTCACGATGCGCGGCGTCTGTCGGCAGCCGGCGCGGCGCGCGGCGTCCTCCCAGGCCCGGCACCATGCGTAGCTCTGGAAGACGCCGCCGCCCGCCCGGGCTTCGAGCGCGGTCCACGCGTCGCGCAGAGCCTCGAGATCCTGGCTGACGCCGACGCTGCACGCCGCGCGCGCCGCGCCCGGTAGCGCGACGCCGAAGGCGCGCGCTGGAAGAGCTTCGAGCATGTGGAAGCGGTCCTCCCCAGATATCGCGCCCCCGCGGGCTGCGCGATGGAGAGTATTTACGCACATGCCGTGATCGAAGGCACATGCATTCCCGATGAGGATCGGATATCAAAAGGATCTAATCCGGAAGTGCTTGGCCTCCGGCCGCCCCGTATCTCGTGCGGCCTGTCGCGCAGCCGGACCGCGACGATCTGCGACCGCCGACGCCCCGGTCCGCGCGCTTTGCCGCGACGGCGGTCGGCGGCTATGAGGGGCGGCGTGCGAGCGCCCGCTGCGGCTCGCGTCCCGGGAGGTCACGGTGCCGGACAGGGCAGGCTTGGCTCTCATCGCGCTCGTCGCCGGTCTGGCGATGCCCGCTCCGGTCCTGGCCTGGGGCGTGCCGGGATGCGTCGATCTTCCGGAATACGAGCGGGCGTTGGCCACCCTGCGCGGCATGGCGAGCGCGTGCGGCATGAGCGTCGAGGAGGCCCGACGGATCGTGGCCGCCAACGGCAACCGGCCGGGAGGGCTGGTCGGCAGGCTCCTGGCCGACCCGCCGCCGTCTGGGACGACGTCCGGCTCGCCCGATCCGGCGGAGCGCGCCGCTCGACCGCGCGCGCGCTGACGCGCTGGCTGTCGGGAAGGCGGCTTCCCATGCTGTCGACACCGCGGAACGCTCGCTCGCGCGGCATCCGGACGGACAGAAGGTACAAATTTTCAGGGGAAAGATGGTGCCCAGGGGCGGAATCGAACCACCGACACTGCGATTTTCAGTCGCATGCTCTACCAACTGAGCTACCTGGGCGACATCCGGGCCGCTCGGCGGCGTCGGATGGCGGTCGTATACGGGGCGTTTTCGGTCCTGTCTAGCCTCCCCGCGGCGTCCGTCACGTTTTCTCGTTCTGGTCGTCGTGCGGGGAGGGGCCGGTGTCGTCCTGGTCCTCGCCCGGGATCACGTAGCGGTCGCTGAGCCAGCGGCCGAGATCGACGTCGGCGCAGCGCTGGGAGCAGAACGGCCTGTAGGCCGGTGCGGCCGGCTTGCCGCAGATCGGGCAGGGGGCGGGCGCCTCGCGCGTGCTCACGCCATCGCCCCCCAGCGCGCCCGCACGGGAAAGCCCTCGCCCTCCAGCAGGGCGGCGGTCTCGTAGAGCGGCAGGCCGACCACGGCGCTGTAGGAGCCGACGAGCTTCACCACGAAGGCGCCGGCCAGCCCCTGGATGGCGTAGCCGCCCGCCTTGCCCCGCCACTCGCCCGAGCCGAGATAGCCCTCGATCTCCCGGCCCGAGAGGCGCTTGAAGCGCACCCGGCTCTCGACCAGGCGCTCGCGCCGCGCGCCGCGCGGGGTGAGTAGGCAGAGGGCCGTGTAGACCCGGTGCTGCCGGCCCGAGAGCAGGCGCAGGCAGTCGGCCGCCTCGTCGGGCAGCTCGGCCTTCGGCAGGACGCGGCGGCCCACCGCCACCACCGTATCGGCGGAGACGAGCCAGGTGCGCTCGTCCCCGCCCGACCGCTGCAGAGCGGCCGCCGCCTCGTCAAGCTTCTCGCGGGCGAGCCGGCGGGCGAGGTCGCGCGGCGCCTCGGCCTTGCGCGGCGTCTCGTCCACGTCCACGGGCAGGAGCGCGTCCGGCTCGATGCCGATCTGCTGCAGGAGCGCGAGGCGGCGCGGCGAGGCCGAGGCCAGGATGAGGCGCGCGCCCGGAAGCGCCGCGACCTCCGTCGCGCTCTCGGCCGACTTGAGGCCCTGGTCCGCGGGGGCCTGCTCCGCGCTCGTCTGCTGGGTCATGGTCTTCCGGTACGCGCCGCGCGATGCCCCGCCGGAAGGGGGCTTCGGGTCCCGCGGGTGGTAAATGAAGGTCCGCGGGAAAGAAACAACGGGCCCGAGCGCTCCGGCCCCTGGCGCGGGTCGCCCGTCCTCGCTACATGGTGACGGCGGGGCTGCAGAGTTCGTCAGGAGAACTTTTCCCCGGGGCCTTATCGACTCCCTCGGGAGCTGTTCCTGGCCTCGTCCGTGGACCTGGCCAACACGGCGCCCACCTACGCTGTAGGTTTCCCGGGATCGATCCTCCAACGGCTCACGTGGCTCCGCACCCCGCTTCCCAGAATTCGAAGGCCGAGCTGCGCCGCGCCGCGCTCGCCCGCCGCGATGCCCTCCCGGCGGATCGCCGGGCCGAGGCCTCGCGCCGCGTCGCCGACGCCGTGCTGGCGATGCCGGCGCTGGCCGAGGCCCGCCTCGTCGGCGCCTTCTGGCCGATCCGCAGCGAGATCGACCCGCGCCCGATCGTCGAGGGCCTGTTCGCCCGCGGGCAGCGCGTGGTGCTGCCGCAGGTCACGCCCGGGGGGCTCGTCTTCCGCGAGTGGCGCGCCGGCGAGGCGCTGGTGCGGGGCGGCTTCGGCCTGTCCGAGCCCCGGTCCGACCTTCCCCCCCTCGATCCCGACGCCCTCGTGGTCCCGCTCGCCGCCTTCGACCGGCAGGGCCAGCGCATCGGCTACGGCCGCGGCTACTACGACGGCGCGATCACCCGGCTCTCGGCCCTGCACCCGGTGCTCACCGTCGGCATCGCCTTCGCGTGCCAGGAGGTGGAGCACGTGCCGGCCGAGCCGCACGACCGCCCCCTCGACCACGTGGTGACAGAGGACGGCCCGGTTCCGCTCGCCCGCGAACCGGCCTAACCTCCGCCCGCCCGCCTTCTCCGAACCACGGATCACCATGCGCCTGCTCTTTCTCGGCGACGTCGTCGGGCGTCCCGGCCGCTCCGTCGTCGCCGAGCACCTGCCCGGCCTGCGCGAGCGCTGGCGGCTCGACTGCGTGGTGATCAACGGCGAGAACGCCGCGCACGGCTTCGGCATCACCGAGACGGTCTGCGACGAACTCATCCAGGCCGGCGCCGACGCGGTGACGCTCGGCAACCACAGCTTCGACCAGCGCGAGGCGCTCGTCTTCATCAACCGCCAGGAGCGGCTGGTGCGCCCGGCGAACTACCCGCCGGGCACGCCGGGCCGCGGCGCCTGCATCGTCGAGACCCGCACCGGGGCCCGGGCCCTCGTGGTCAACGTGATGGGCCGCGTCTTCATGGACGCGATGGACGACCCCTTCGCGGCCGTCGAGCGCGAGCTCTCGGCCTGCCCGCTGGGCGAGGCGGCCGACGCCGTGATCGTGGACGTCCACGCCGAGGCGACGAGCGAGAAGCAGGCCTTCGGGCACTTCCTCGACGGTCGCGCCAGCCTCGTCGTCGGCACCCACACCCACGCGCCGACCGCCGACCACCGCGTCCTGCCCGGCGGCACGGCCTACATGTCGGATGCCGGCATGTGCGGCGACTACGATTCCGTGCTCGGCATGCAGAAGGACGAGCCGATCCGCCGCTTCCTTCAGAAGACCCCGGGCTCCCGCTGGGAGGTCGCGGGCGGGGAGGGCACGCTCTGCGGCATCGCGGTCGAGACCGACGCCCGGGGCCTCGCCGTCGGGGCCTGGGCCGTGCGGATCGGGCCGCACCTCTCCGAGACCTGGCCGAAAGCCTGGGATTAGGCGCTGCAAGGCCCCTGCGCCGCACGCGCCGCGGCTTGATCGCTCAGGGCGCTGCCGCCACAGTGCCGGCCCGTCCGGCGCGCGCGCGCCCTCCTTCAGCCGCGAGACGCGACCGATGGCCGCCCTCCCCACCACCACGAGGCCCCCGGCCGAGCCGAGAGCGGCCGGACCGGCGACCGCCAAGCCCGTGATCACGAAGCCCGGCATCTACCTCGTGCGGATGCTGGTCTTCCTGATCCTCGTGGGCTTCCTGGCCTTCGTGCTGTTCCGGCAGATCACGCCGGCCTTCCTGGCCAATCCGGGCCTCAACGGCCTGATCCTCGGCGTGCTCCTGATCGCGGTGCTGCTGGCCTTCGGGCAGGTGCTGCGCCTGTTCCGGGAGGCCGCCTACGTCAACGCGGTGGCGGCCGGCGCCGAGGCGCGGGCGCCGCGCCTGCTCAAGCCCCTCGAGCCGGCGGTCGCGGCGCGGGCCGGCGGCGCGGCGCTGCCCGGGACCCGGGCCTTCCTCGACACGGTGGCGGCGCGCCTCGACGAGGGCCGCGACAGCCTGCGCTACATCGCGGGCCTGCTGATCCTGCTGGGCCTGCTCGGCACGTTCTGGGGCCTCATCGACACGCTCTCGGCGGTGGG
>NZ_LSIX01000397.1:0-4857 GCF_001556475.1 Methylobacterium sp. CCH5-D2
CCGCCTCGATCAGGGGGCCGCGGCTCAGCCAGACCTCGTGGCCGGCACCGAGCTCGGTCGCGACCGCGGCGAAGCGCACGGGCAGGTCCTCGATGCGGCGCGTCTCGAGGTCCGCCACCAGACGCCGGCGCAGCCGGTCGCCGCCGATCAGGCTGGCGCCCGACAGGCGCAGGTCGAGCAGGCCGACGACCCGGCGCTTGGTCAGCGAGCGGGCGAAATCCTCCAGCGCGTCGAGCTTGCCGGCGGCGTAGCAGGCGCCGACCACGGCGCCGATCGAGCAGCCCGCCACCACGCCCGGATGGATGCCGGCCGCCTCCAGCGCCCGGATCACGCCGATATGCGCCCAGCCCCGGGCCGAGCCGCCGCCGAGCGCGAGGCCGAGGCGTGGGCCGGTCTCGGCCGGACGGCGCGGCTCGACGGCGTCCGGCCCGAAATCCGGGTCCGGCGCCGCACGCAGGCCCGGCCGCAGGCTCAAGGCTCGGCCGGTCGCAGCACCGCGCGGCCCGCGGCCCGGTCGAGCGAGACGCTGCGGTAGAAGCAGGCACGCCGTCCGGTGTGGCAGCAGCCGCCGTCGCCGCCGACCTCCACGGTGATCAGCACGGCGTCCTGGTCGCAATCGGTGCGCATCTCGACGACGCGCTGGATCTGGCCGGAGGTGGCGCCCTTGTGCCAGAGCTCGCCCCGCGAGCGCGACCAGTACCAGGCCTCGCCGGTCTCCAGCGTGCGGGCGAGCGATTCGGCGTTCATGTGCGCGAGCATGAGTACGCGCCCATCCTGCGCATCGACCGCGATGCAGCTGATCAGCCCGCTGGCGTCGAAGCGGGGCGTGAAGGCGGAGCCCTCCTCGACCTCGTGGCGGCTGCCGGGGGCGTCGAAGGGCGGAGGTGCGGTCATCGGTCCGGTCGCCGCGTCAGCCCTTGCCGCCCCGAACCAGCGTCAGGAAGCGCACCTGCTCGTTCGGGTCGTTCTTGAAGGCGCCGCGGAACTGGCTGGTGATGGTCGAGACGCCGGCCTTCTGCACGCCGCGCATCGCCATGCAGAGATGCTCGGCCTCCACCAGCACGGCGACGCCGCGGGGCTTGAGGATGCTCTCGATCACGTCGGCGATCTGGGCCGTCATGGTCTCCTGCGTCTGCAGGCGGCGGGCGAAGGTGTCGACCACGCGGGCGAGCTTCGAGAGGCCGACCACGCCCTTGGTCGGGTAGTAGGCGATGTGGGCGAGCCCCATGAAGGGCACCATGTGGTGCTCGCAGTGCGAGTAGAACGGGATGTCGCGCACCAGCACGATGTCCGAGTAGCCCTCGACCTCCTCGAAGACCCGCTCCAGCAGTTCCTCGGCGTCGGTGTCGTAGCCGCCGAAGAGCTGACCGTAGGCCTTGACCACGCGGGCCGGCGTGTCGCGCAGGCCCTCGCGGTTCGGGTCGTCGCCGGCCCAGCGCAGCAGGGTGCGCACGGCGGCCTCGGCCTCCTCGCGGCTCGGGCGGCCGAGCGCGAGGCCCTCGGGCACCCGGGTGGCGGAGGCCGGCTCCGGCGCGATCTCGGGCGCGATTTCGGGGGCCTGCGCCTCGGCGCGGGGCGCGTTGTCGTTGCGCATCATCGGCAGGACCCGGCCCTCCTCGGCCTCGACCGAACGGTAGGACAGGGATTTGAGAGCGGCATCCATGGCATCTCCCGCCCGCGCCACACGGGACTTCATGGTCGTGCTGTCGGGCTTGGCGTACATCGCGACAGGGCGTCCCGGGCGTCGTCTCCGGCCGGGATCGGGGTCCGGACGGTGCCCGCTGCGATCGAGCGCCCCTGGCCGTGGGCGCGACCCTGGTCGATGGCCGCCTCCTCGCGAAGCGGCGTGGTCTCGCCTATATCGTCGTTTCGGCGCCGTCGCGCAACGGACATCGGATGCACGGCGGGCGGGTCTGATCCCGATCCCGAGAGGATCCTGCGAGAGAGCGACGCTTCGATGCTCGACGACATCTACAACCGGCGCATCCTCGAACTCGCCGCCGACATCCCCCGGCTCGGCCGCCTCGACCGCCCGGACGCCAGCGCCACGGCGCATTCCAAGCTCTGCGGCTCGACCGTGACGGTCGATCTCGCGCTCGGTGCCGAGGACCGCGTCGCCGATTTCGCCCACGAGGTTCGAGCCTGCGCGCTCGGCCAGGCCTCGTCCTCGCTGATGGCGCGCCACGTGGTCGGCGCCTCGGCGGACGAGTTGCGGGCCCTGCGGGAGGCGGTGCGGGCCATGCTGAAGCAGGGCGCGGCGGCGCCGGCCGGCCCCTGGGCGGACTTCGCGGTTCTGGAGCCGGTGCGCGACTTCAAGGCCCGCCACGCCTCGACGCTGCTGACCTTCGACGCGGTGGTCGATGCCCTCGACCAGATCGCGGCCAAGCGCCAGGCCGCCTGAGGTCCGCGTGACCCTGACCCGTCGGGCGGCGCACGTCGCAATCCGGGGCTACCAGCTCACCCTGTCGGGCCTCGTCGGGCGCCAGTGCCGGCACTGGCCGAGCTGCTCCACCTACACGGACGAGGCGATCAGGCGGCACGGGCTCTGGCCGGGCGGCTGGATGGGCTTCGCCCGGATCTGCCGCTGCGGGCCCTTCGGCACCCACGGCATCGACCTCGTGCCGGAGGCGCTGCCGGACGAGGCGCGCTGGTACCGCCCCTGGGCCTACGCCCGCTGGCGCGGCACGCTGGCGCCACCGCCGCTCTGCGAGGCGGTGGAGGAGGGGAGCGGCTGACGCCGCGTCTCTCCCTCCGGAGCGGTGGGGGAGGGGCACGACGGCGCCGTGCGGCGATGCCGACCTTGCCAGCCCGCGGGAAAGCGCGCCACACTCCCCCCTTCGGATCAGGGAACGCCCGAGCGCATGACATCAGGCTCAGCCGCCACCGCCCTCGACGAGGGCATCGTCGCCACCGCCGAGAGCTGCCTCGCCACGGTCAGCGAGGCCCGGGAGGCGATCCACGGGGTGATCTTCGGCCAGGAGCAGGTGGTCGACCTCGCTCTCGTGACCATCCTGGCCGGCGGCCACGGCCTGCTCGTCGGCCTGCCCGGCCTCGCCAAGACCAAGCTGGTGGAGACGCTGGGCACGGTGCTGGGGCTCGACGCACGGCGCGTCCAGTTCACCCCCGACCTGATGCCCTCTGACATCCTCGGCACCGAGATCCTCGACGAGGATGCCGAGCGCCGCCGCTCCTTCCGCTTCGTGAAGGGCCCGGTCTTCACGCAGCTCTTGATGGCCGACGAGATCAACCGGGCGAGCCCGCGGACCCAGTCGGCCCTGCTCCAGGCGATGCAGGAACACTTCGTCTCGGTCGCGGGCGAGCGCCACGACCTGCCGCGCCCCTTCCACGTGCTGGCGACGCAGAACCCGATCGAGCAGGAGGGCACCTACCCGCTGCCCGAGGCGCAGCTCGACCGCTTCCTCCTCGAGATCGACGTCGGTTATCCCGACCGCGCCGCCGAGCGCCGCATCCTGATCGAGACCACCGGCGTCGAGGAGACGCGCGCCAAGCCGGCGATGAGCACCGACCAGCTGCTCACCGCCCAGCGCCTCGTGCGGCGCCTGCCGGTCGGCGAGGCGGTGGTCGAGGCGATCCTCGACCTCGTGCGCGCGGCCCGGCCCGACAGCGGCGACGCGCTGGTCAAGGGCAAGCTGATGTGGGGCCCCGGCCCCCGCGCCAGCCAGGCGCTGACCCTGGCGGTCCGCGCCCGCGCGCTCATCGAGGGCCGCGTCGCCCCCTCGGTCGCGGACGTGAAGGCGCTGGCCGAGCCCGTGCTGAAGCACCGCATGGCGCTGGGCTACGCGGCGCGGGCCGACGGCGAGACCGTCGAGGGGCTGATCGCCAAGCTAGCGGAACGGCTCTGAGCTTGGTCGCGACCCGCGCCCTCAGCGCCGAAGCGCGCGCCCCCGGACGGCGCGAGAGCGAGAGCGCCGCGTCGTTGGCCTCGCGGATGCCCCGGCTGATCCTGGAATCGCGGCGCGTGTCGAGCCTGCTCGCCCACGGCCTGCACGGGCGCCGCCGCGCCGGGCCCGGCGAGAGCTTCTGGCAGTTCCGCCCCTTCGTGACCGGGGAGGCGGCCGCGCGCATCGACTGGCGCCGCTCGGCCCGCGACGACCGGCTCTACGTGCGCGAGCGCGAGTGGGAGGCCGCCCACAACATCTGGCTCTGGATCGACCGCTCGGCCTCGATGGGATTTTCTTCGGACCTGGCGACGGCGCCGAAGATCGAGCGGGCCCTGGTGCTGGGGCTGGCGCTGGCCGACGCCTTCGTGGAGGGCGGCGAGCGGGTGGGCCTGCTCGGCCTCACCCGGGCCACCGCGGCGCGCAACATCGTGGAGCGGCTGGCCCAGAGCCTCGTCGCCGACGAGGCCGGGCTGACCCAGGACCTGCCGCCCCGCGCCGAGCCCGGCCGCTTCGACGAGGCGATCCTGGTCAGCGACTTCCTGACACCGCCCGAGCGCGTCGGCGAGAGCGTGCGGGAGATCGCCGGCCGCGGCAGCCGCGGCCACCTCGTGGCGATCGTCGATCCGATCGAGGAGACCTTCCCGTTCGCCGGCCAGGCGGTGCTGCACGACCTCGAATCCGGCCTCGCCCTCGATATCGGCGAGGCAGCGACCTGGGGTGCGGCCTATCGCGAGCGGATCGCCGCCCACCGCGCCGCGCTCGCCGAGATCGCCCGCGCGCAGGGCTGGACCTTCACGCTCCACCGCACCGACCGGCCGGCGAGCGAGGCGGCGCTCCGCCTGATGACGCTGGTCGCGGCCCGCGGGGCCTGAGGAGGCGTCGTGCTCGGACTGACCTTCGCCGCGCCGCTGGCGCTGGCCGCGCTCGTCGGCCGGTCGGTGCGGTGGAGCGTGAA
>NZ_LSIX01000398.1:0-556 GCF_001556475.1 Methylobacterium sp. CCH5-D2
CAGCAGATCGCCATCGTCGAGCGCCGGGTCGAGCGCTATAAAAAACTCGCCACCACCGGCGCCGTGGCCCAGACCCAGCTCGACGACGCGGTCGCGGAGCTGAACGGCCTGCACGACCGCCGCGCCGCCCTCGACAAGATCCGGCAGCAGCCCGAAACCTTGGTGGCGCCCGTCGACGGCGTGGTGGCGCAGGCCGCGGCCGTGGCCGGGCAGATGGCCGCGCCCGGCGCGATGGTGTTCCAGATCGTCGACCCGAACCGCCTCTGGGTCGAGGCCCTCAGCTTCGACGCGCTGACCGCGGCGCAGAACGCCACCGCCCGGCTCGCGGATGGCCGGACCCTCAAGCTCGCCTACCAGGGCACGGGGCTCGCCGACCGCAACCAGGCTATCCCGGTGCAGTTCGCGGTCCTCGGCGACGCCGCCGGCCTGCGCGTCGGGCAGTTCGTCACGGTGCTGGCCGGGACCGAGACCGAGCAGGCCGGCCTGGCGCTGCCGCGCTCGGCCGTGGTGCGCACCGGCAACGGGCAGGACGTCGTCTACGAGCACACCACCGCCG
>NZ_LSIX01000399.1:0-4270 GCF_001556475.1 Methylobacterium sp. CCH5-D2
CTCATACCCCTCACCCGGCTTTCTGCGAAAGCAGACCTCTCCCTATGGGAGAGGGACCCGCGCTCAGTTCCGAGACGATGCGTTGGGCCTGAACCGTTTCGGATAAGGCGAGCTGCCGCGGAACCGCGGAGCCCTGTCCGAAGGCTCCGGATCCCCCACCCGGCCTTCCGCGAAGGCAGCCCTCCCCCGCCGAGAGCGTGGGCACCCGCGCCATGGCCAGTCAGGCCACCGACACCGGGACGCGCCCGACCCGCGGATCGGGCCACCGGACCGAGCGCACTTCGCGGTGGATGGCCGCCCCCGCCCCTGGCGTGCCGGCAGCCCACACGCCACCGTCCCGCGGGAGATTCATCCGCTGGGGAGGCCGGAATGCTCGAGGAGTTCAAGAAATTCGCGTTGCGCGGCAACGTCGTCGATCTGGCGGTCGGCGTGATCATCGGCGCCGCCTTCGGGGCGATCGTCACCTCGGCCGTGCAGGACGTGTTCATGCCGATGATCGGAGCGATCACCGGCGGGCTCGATTTCTCGAACTATTATCTCCCGCTCTCCTCGAAGGTGCAGACCGGGCTCGCCTACGCGGAGGCGAAGAAGCAGGGCGCGGTGCTCGGCTACGGGCAGTTCGTCACCGTGGCACTGAACTTCCTGATCGTCGCCTTCGTGCTGTTCCTCGTCATCCGCGCGATGAACAAACTCCAGCACGCGGAAGAGAAGAAGCCGGAGAAAGCCGCCGAGCTGCCGGCCGACGTCAAGCTCCTCGGCGAGATCCGCGATATCCTGGCGGCCAAACCGAAGGTCTGATTCCGCCCGCAGCGTCAGGACTTGAGCGCACCGCCCTTCTCCTGCGCGCTCGGGTCGATGCCGAAAGCGTCGAGGATGCGGTCGAGCGCGTGCTCGACCGCGACCGTGCCCTCCTCGTGGGTCTTCAGCCGGGTCTCGAGCTTGGCGATCTGGGGCGCGAATTCCTGGGGCACCGGCTCGTCGCCGAGGAATTCGGGCTTGCCGCCATCCACGGGCAGCGCGCCGCGCAGCTGCTGGCCGAGGTGGTCGCGCACCGGCTCGGGGAGCTTCGCCTTGTCGCCGCCGTCCATCGGATGATCTCCTGTCGTCGCGCCCGTCAACGATCCTGAAGGGTCCGCGTTGCACCGATCCCGCCCGCGACGGGCGCACGCAACGCGCATGCCGCTCCTACTCAATGAAAAAGGCCCCGGAGCGCGGGGCTCCGGGGCCTGCGGGCCGGCGCGGGACCGGCCCCGCGTCTTAGTCGATGACCTCGACGATGCGGTGGCTGCGATCGACCAGCACCGGGCGGTCGTTGACGACCGTGTAGCGGTAGCCCGGGCGCACGCGGTACTCGTCCGGCACGTCGTAGTAGGTCACGCCCGAGTTCGGCAGGGTGGTGCCGACGGCGACACGGCCGTCGTAGTCGTACGACCGAACGTTGCGCTCGCGCACGTAGGAGCGGAAGCGCGGGGCCATGTCGACGCCCAGGATGCCGCCGACCGTGCCGGTCGCCGCGCCCACCGCGCCGCCCACGATACCGCCGATCGGGCCGGCCGCATCGGCACCGGCCTCCGCGCCGCGCGCGGCGCCCGGGATGGTGCCCTGGGCCTGCGCGGCCAGCGGCAGCGAGAGGGCGAGGGCCGAGGCGGCGATGAGGGTCTTGATGCGCATGAAAGTCTCCGTCTTTGGGACGTTCGCCGCACTGCCGTGCTGCGAAGTTCGGGGCGGTAACGCGCCAAGTCCCGAAACGGATGCGTCAAAAAATCATCTCCGCGCGGGCGATGCTTCGTGCGCGGAGATCGGCGGAAGCCTGGGTACCGCTCAGCCCTCGCCCGGCATCGCCGACTTGATGAAGCGGTCGGAGCCGAGATCCTCCTCGTCGTATCCGAGCAGTTCGGCCAGCCGCCCGCGGGCACGGCTGACGCGACTCTTCACGGTGCCGACCTTGCAGCCCATGATCGCGGCGGCCTCCTCGTAGGAGACGCCCTCGGCACCGACGAGCACCAGCGCCTCGCGCTGGTCCGGCGGGAGCTTGGCCAGCGCGCTCTGCAGGTCCTCGACGTCGAGCCGGTCGCCCTGGTGGGGCGCGGTCGCGAGCCGGGCGGCGTAGGAGCCGTCCTGATCCTCCACCTCGCGCACGCGCTTGCGATGATCCGAGTAGAAGATGTTGCGCAGGATGGTGAACAACCACGCGTTGAGGTTCGTGCCCGGCTGGAAGCGGGCGCGGTGCTGCCAGCCCTTCAGCAGCGTGTCCTGCACGAGGTCGTCGGAGCGGGCGGGGTTCGAGGTCAGCGAGAGGGCGAAGGCGCGCAAGGACGGCACCGCCGCCAGCAGCCCGTTGCGGAATTCCGGCTCGATCGCCTCGCCGCGGGCGCGCAGCGCCGCCTCCAGCTGGTCGATCAGCTCGGCGAAGCGCGTCGGCATCTCCTCGGCGCCGAGCCGCTCGTAGGTGTCGCGCAGATGGTCGCCGAGATGGGCGCGGATCGCGTGGGGCAGGTTCGGGCGGCCGGAGGTTTCGGCGTCCGCCTCGCGGTAGAGGACGTTATCGGTCTCGTCGCGGGTCATGGCTCGTCGCTTGTGTTCGGCGGCAGGGCGCGCCGGGCGGTCCGGACCCGGCGCGTGGACCGTGTGGCGGCGGCGAGGCCGACCCGGTCCTCTCTTGACATGCGTTGTAGCGCATCGGCCTTGCGCATGCACCTTCACCGGTCCGATTGCGGCCGGGCGTGCCCCGCGTTCAACAGGCGGCGACCTCCGTCACCCGCGCCGCCGCCCCCCGGGCGCCGGGCCGGATCAGGCGGATCACCCCGTCGCGCAGCGACAGCACGTCGCCCCGCGCGAGGTCCGTCCAGCACTCGTCGCGGGTCAGCGCCTGGGTGGCGACCACGGTCACGACGTCGCGCTCGGTCGTCTCCTGGGCGAAGTCGACCCGCCAATCCTCGTCGATCAGGGTCGCGGTGCCGAAGGGGGCCTGCCGGGTGAGGTAGCACAGCCGCTTGCCGCAATGGGCGTAGAGGGTGCGGCTGTCGGTGAGCAGCATGTTGAACACGCCGAGCGCGTGCAATTCGGCGCAGAGGCCGGCCACCGCCCGGTCGAGCACGGCGGGCGCCGGCAGCCCGCGGAAGCGGGCCTGGAGCCGGCCCATCATCCAGCAGAAGGCGTGCTCGCTGTCGGTGGAGCCGACCGGCGTGAAGGCGCCGAGCGGCAGCCGCTTCACGCCCTTCAGCTGCCCGTTATGCGCGAAGGTCCAGGCCCGGCCCCAGAGCTCGCGGGTGAACGGATGGGTGTTCTCGAGGCTGACGCGCCCGCGGTTGGCCTTGCGCACGTGGGCCACGACGATGCGGCTCTTGATCGCCGTGTTGCGCAGGAACTTGGCGAGTTCCGAACGGGCCGAGGGCTCGGGCTCGTGGAAGCTCCTCTGCCCGCGCCCCTCGTAGAAGCTGATGCCCCAGCCGTCCGCGTGCGGGCCGGTCTCTCCACCGCGCCGCGCCAGCGCCGCGAAGGAGAAGCGGATGTCGGTGGGCACGTTCGCGCTCATGCCCAGCAATTCGCACATGGCCCCGGACTTCCACCCCTCGCGCCCCGCGTCGAACCCGCGGGCGAGCGGGATTTAGGGGCGTTGCGGACGCGGAACAACAGAGCATCCGCGATCCGTCCCCTCACGTCAGCGAGGCGGCGATGGCCTGCTGGATGCCGAGAACGTTCGCGCCCCGCCGGAGCGTGCGCTGGATCGGCTCGGACCGCCCCGAGACCCAGATCCTCAGCTCCGAATCGAGGTCGAAATTGCCGGCGGTCTCCACCGAGAAGGACGTGATCGCCCGGTAGGGCACGGTGAGGTACTCGACCTTGCGGCCGGTGAGCCCCTGGCGGTCCACCAGGATGAGGCGCCGGTCGGTGAAGACGAAGAGGTCGCGGATCACCCGGAAGGCGACGCGCACCGGCTCGCCCTCGACCAGGATGCCGGCCATCTGCTCGTCGACCTCGCCGGGCTTCAGGTCGCTGCCGTGGCCGAGCAGGCCGTCGAGGAACCCCATGTGCCGCCTCCCTGGCGACGGGAGCGTCGCCGCGGACGCGATGTGGGGCTTGCGGGCGGGCGCGGCAATCGACAGGTGTGGCGCGACAGATCAGGACGACGATTCCGAGACCGACCGACCATGAGCGCCCCGAAACTCCGCCTCGGCGTCAACATCGACCACGTCGCCACCGTGCGGAACGCCCGCGGCGAGGCTTATCCGGACCCGGTGCGGGCCGCGATCCTGGCGGTCGAGGCGGG
>NZ_LSIX01000400.1:0-391 GCF_001556475.1 Methylobacterium sp. CCH5-D2
GACGCTGGTCTTCGGCCCCGAGACGCCGGCCCCCGCCGGTCCCGGCGACGCCGCCGTGCCGGCCGCCCCCGTCGCCGAGACGGCGCCGCGCGCCCTCCGGCCGGCGCTGTCGGCGATGGCCGCCCGCGCCGCGATCCGCCCGGCCCGCCCGCCGGGCGCGCCCGAGCCCGTGCCGGCCCCCTGCGCGCCTGCCGCGGCCCCCTGCGAGCCTGCCGCGGACGCGGCCGCCGCGTGCGAGCCCGCGTTCCGGGCGCCCGTCCCGGCCGAGGGCGCCGCGCCCGTCGCGGTGCCGATCCCGGCGCGCCCGGTCCTGCTGCGCGGCCGGGCCGCCCCGGCCGCCGAGCCGGCGCAGGCCGTCCCCGAGGTGATCGCCGAGGTGGTCGTCGAGGCG
>NZ_LSIX01000401.1:0-662 GCF_001556475.1 Methylobacterium sp. CCH5-D2
TCCATCTTCTGCGACTGCACCAGGGCGTCCTGCGTCTCGGCGAGGTCGCGGGTCCGCTCGGCCACCCGCCGCTCCAGAGCCTCGTTCATGCCCTGGAGGGTCTCGCGTAGCCGGCGTTCGCTGACGCTGCGCCGCTCGACGTCACGCGCGAGCCGGACGCTCAGGGCCGCGAGGCAGATCGCCAGGACGATGACGAGGAGCGCGGTCCCGGTCTCGGCCTCCAGCAGGCCCGTGCGGGCGGCGTGGATCTGCAGCGAGCCGAGGAGCAGCGGCGCGACGACGACCACGGGCAGCAGGTACCGCGTGACCTCGCCGCCGCCGAGGACGATGGCGGTCCACGGCCCATGCGGCCGGCTGAGCAGCACGCCGGCGGAGAGGACGCCCAGCGTGACGGCGGTGACCAGCGCCATCCGCGAGTAGGGTCCGCCCTGGTGGAAGCCGCCGAGGCCGTAGGCATATCCCAGCGCCCCGACCGCGGCGCCGACGAACGCCGACAGGGCTGCCGCCGCGCCGACCTGGCGGAGCCGGCGGCTCCGCGCGTCCTGCAGCAGCAGGCCCGCCGCGGCGCCGAGGATGCAGCAGATCGTCGCCAGGGACATCCCGTCCCCAGGTCCGAGAGGCCCGGAGAAGAGGCGTTGCGTCCAGTCGTCGAGCCGGAACCC
>NZ_LSIX01000402.1:0-858 GCF_001556475.1 Methylobacterium sp. CCH5-D2
CCGGCGTCACCAACAGCCGCCGCGACACCGAGTTCGCCGTCGTCCGCGCCGGCGTCAACTACAAGTTCGGCTCGTACTAAGAGCCTCTCGCAGAACTCCCCCTGCGCCACCGCGCGCAGAGGGAGGACTCCCGGTGATCGGGAGTCGCGTGAGGTGCTCTGAGACCGCACGGACAGGTCCGGCGTCCCCAGCCCGATCGACTGGTCGCCAGGTCCCTGAGAGCCCCGGGAGGAAACTCCCGGGGCTTTCGCGTCGAACGGAGCGTTCGCCCGCGATCCCGCGCGCATTCGCAGATCTGCATTGCGCGCAATCGATTTCTCGATGCGGCAGCGATCGCGCTAGGGTGCTCGCATGTCTGGAGAGAACGGGCGCCGGCCGGGCCGCGCGGACGAGGCGAGCGAGATGGATGCGGCCGGCACGCCGCTGGAGCGGATCGCCGCTGCTCTGGGCTATCCCGCGACGATCTTCACGAGCGGTCTCGCCGTCGAGCCGCGACTCCGGGAGACCGCCGAGCTGCTGCGATTGTGGGCGAAGGTGCACGAGCCGGACGACGCGCAGCGCATCCTCGCCTTCGTCGCGGCGATCATCGCCGAGCAGGCGTAGGGGATCGGAGACGCCCGGCCGCGTAACGATGCCTGCTCCGGGACAGGCCGTCCCTGGAAGTCCGCCGAGGGACTGACCGCGGAACATTGCCGTCGATACAGGCGGGGCGCATCATACGGCTTGCCGGATCCGGGCGGCGGAGACTACAAGCTGCCACGGACGACGGGCCATAAAAAAGGCCACTCCCGAAGGAGCGGCCCGAAGTCTAGGGAGGAAACGCCCAAAAGAGGGCTGCGCGACCGCGACGCCATCGCG
>NZ_LSIX01000403.1:0-320 GCF_001556475.1 Methylobacterium sp. CCH5-D2
GCACCCAACAGGGCGCCTCGCGGTTCGTGCCAGCTCCCGGACGGGCAAAGGGCGGCTGGCATTTGCGTCGGCGGCATGAAGAACAGGCCCGGAATCTTGCGTCTGCTTCCGCCAGAGGCGCGTGGTCTGCTTGGGTACTGTGCGCGATACGCCTTGATCTCTCCATGTAATCCGTGTTCTTAGACCCTGAGGGGCTTCTCCTAGGACATCAAGAAATGACAGAAGAATTGCCGGGCCGGACCCCGGACATCGTCGTGCTGACGGGCGACATCGTATCGGCCTACGTGTCGAACAACTCCGTGCCGGCGGCCGAGCTGGGC
>NZ_LSIX01000404.1:0-6941 GCF_001556475.1 Methylobacterium sp. CCH5-D2
GCCCGAGATCCTGCACCAGATGCAGGACGAGCGCCGAGCCGATGAAGCCGCAGCCCCCGGTCACCAGTATCCGCATCGCGATGTCTCCGTCAGGCCGAGTGTTGCGCGTCTTCGGGACGTCCTGCCCCGCCGCAACCGGTTCCGTCCGCCCCAGACAGGAAGAATGTGGCGGGTCCGGGACGACGGGCCCTAGAAGGCCGGCCCGAGATCGGCCAAGCGAGGCGCGCGGCGATCCTTGTCGGAGAGGATCGCCTCGGCCTCGGCCACCGGCCAGTCGATGCCGATCTCGGGATCGTTCCAGACGAGGGCCCGGTCGTGGGCGGGGCTGTAGTAGGCGTCGACCTTGTAGGCGACCATCACGTCGGGCGTCAGCGTGCAGAAGCCGTGCGCGAAGCCGTGCGGGATGAAGAGCTGCTCGCCGCCCTCGGCGTCGAGCGTCACGGCGACGTACCGGCCGAAGGTCGGCGAATCGCGCCGGATGTCGACCGCCACGTCGAGGATCGCGCCGGCGAGCACGCGGATCAGCTTGGCCTGGGGCTGCGGCGGGACCTGGAAATGCAGCCCGCGGATGGTGCCCTTCGGCGCCGAGAAGGACTGGTTGTCCTGTACGAAGGCGCAGTCGATCCCGGCCTCGGCCAGCACGTCCGCCCGGAAGGTCTCCGAGAACCAGCCGCGGGCATCGCCGTGGCGCCGGGGGCGCACCCGCTTCACCGCCGGGATTGCCGTCTCGATGACTTCCATGACCCCTCCCGGCGCCGTCCGCTCTGCGCGGGGGGCTTCCCGGCATTCTGTGCGGATGTCAAGCGCGTGCGCCGCGCGGCCACGACCGGGACTCCGAAGGGTGGACCACCCTTCGGCCTGGTTCGAAGCGGCTCAGCGCGCGGCGGCCGGGTCGATTGCCGGCAGCTCGTTCGGCGGCAGGCCGGGGACCGCCGCCTGCTGCGCGGGCGCGACGCCGCGGGCGCGGTTGGCGAGCGCCACGGTCAGGCGCTCGGCCGCCTCCGGCTGCATCACGGCCAGAACCTCGGCCATCTTGCGCGGGTTCATGGCCAGCACGAGCGGCACCAGCACCTCGTGGCCGAGCCGGTCGAAGACGCGGGCCGCGTCCTTCGGCTTCATCGTCTCGTACATCGTGACGATGTTCTTCATGCCGGCCCGCTCGGCCTCGGCCCGCTCGCGCCCGGCGCCATCCGCCTTGTCCTCGGCCTGCCGCAACTCGCCGACGCCGGCCTCCAGCTTGCGCTCCGCCTCGCCGAGCATGCGCTCGCGCAGGTCCAGCTCCTCGCTCTTCTGCCGCAGGGCATCCCGGCGGGCGCCGAGCTTCTCGAGGAGCGCGCGCTCCGTGGCCGAGGCGGGCTCCGCGAGGGGCGGCTGCCCCCGCGGCGGCTCCGGCGGTTTCTCGACGGGCCTGTCGGCGGCCTTCTCCTGATCCTTCGGGCCGACCGAGCCGGTGGTCGAGGGGTCCTTCGGCTCGTAGCCGGTGCGAGCCTGCGCGAGCACCCGGGCGAAGGCCGGCAGTTCGCCACCGGGACCATCCTCGGGCTGGACGAGCGACAGGAGCTTGAGCACCAGAAGCCCGGCCGCGGCGAGCGCCACCGCATCGACGAGGCGCAGGCGCAGGGGTCTCGGCTGGCGAAGCCGCGACAGCCGCAGCGCCGTGGCGGCTCTGGCCGCGGCTCCGACCGCGCGCTTGCCGGGCACCGGGGCCGCGACCGTGCCCGGGGGGCCGGCATCCTGGCGTGCGGGCGGCCGGGCGCTCACGCGGCGCGGCTCCGCACGCGCTGCAATGCCCGCTCGGTCATGGCGAGGGCCGCGGCCGCGGCGGCACCGAGGCGCTCGCTGTGCAGGCCCTCGACCGCCTCGGATGCCGGCTCGGGCCGGATGGCGGGCGGCTGGCCCGGCGCCGACGTCGCGAGCGCGGCGGCTGCTGCCGGCCGCCCCGCGCCGCGGGCCTCGCCCACGATGGCGCCGATGCGGCTGATGACGCCCTCCCCGGCCGCGACCTGGGCGGCGATCTCGGCGGCGCCGCGGCCGGCCGCCTCCAGGCGCTCGGCGAGCGTCCGGTCGCACTCGTCGATGGCGCTGCGCAGGCCCGCGATCGCGCGCTCGGCGGTCGCGCTCGCGGCCATGAGGTCGCCGATCGTCCGGCGGAAGGCCGCCTCGTCGGCCTTCATCTGCGCGATGCGGCGGGACAGGCGGAGCGAGGAGACGATGGTGGCGACGAGCAGGACCGCGACGAGGCCGTCGGCGAGCAGCGTGACAAGGGTACTCATCGGACGCTAGCCCTCGTTGCGGTTGTTCATCGAGGCCTCGTAGGCCTGGAGCGTGGTGCGCGAGCGCCGCAGCGGCCGGGTGACCTGGACGGCGATGCTGTCGTCGATCCGCCCAATCCGCCCCTGCGTCAGGTGCCAGTCGCCGCAGCGCACGGTGATCAGGTCCGTGGGCTTGGCGTCGAACATCAGCGTGTCGCCGACCTTCAGCCCCATCACGCGCTTGAGCGGCAGCATCATCTCGTGGAGCACCGCCTGCATGGTCAGGTCCGCCTGCCAGATCTCGGTGGCGAGGTGGCCTTCCCAGATCTGGTCCCGGCCGAGCTTCTCGCCCATGAAGCTCTGCATGAGCAGTTCACGGATCGGCTCGATCGTGGCGTAGGGGAAGAGGATCTGCAGCAGGCCGCCGCGCCCGTCCATGTCGAGGCGCAGGCCGATCAGGATGGCGGCGTTGCCCGGCCGGGTGATGGTGGCGAAGCGCGGGTTGGTCTCGATCCGATCGATGGCGAAATGCACCGGGGAGAGCGGCTGGAACGACTGTTCCAGGTCGCCCAGGATGATCTCGACCAGGCGGCGCACGAGCTGCATCTCGATGCCCGTGAAGGGCCGCCCGTCCAGCCGCGTGGAGGAACCGCCGCGCTTGCCCCCGAGCAGGAGGTCGAGCGTCGAGTAGGCGAGGTTCTGCTCGACCGTGACGAGGCCCGAATTCTCCCAGGTATCGGCCTTGAACACGCCCAGCAGCGTCGGCAGCGGGATGGCGTTGACGTAGTCGCCGAAGCGGACCGAGGTGATGTTGTCCAGCGTCACCTCGACGTTGTCCTGGAAGAAGTTGCGCAACGATGTCGACAGCAACCGGATCATCCGGTCGAAGACGATCTCCAGCATCGGCAGGCGTTCGTACTGGACGACGCCCGAATCGACGATGGCGCGCACGCCCCCGGCCCCGGAGGCCGAGAGCTCGCGCATGGAGAAGCCCAGGACGCCGTCGATCTCGTCCTGGTTGAGGATGCGGTCGTTGCCGGCGAGTTCGGGGAGGTCGTCGGCCTCCCCGTCCTCGATCATCGTCGCCCACTCGGCCGCGACGTCGCTGGCGTTGCGGGTGGTGCCCTGCTCGGCGAGCGCCGCGCCCCATTCCTCGGCGAGCGAGGCGTCGCCGCCCTCGCCGGAATTGTTCTGCTCGATCAGGGCCGCGGCCCAGTCGTCCTCGAGGTTCGGATCGTCCGGTTCCATGCCCGCGCCTACTGGAGGATCACGTCCTTGAAGAGCACGGCCTCGACCTTGGCCGGGTAGACCGCCACGTTGACCCGGCGCAGCAGTTCCTCGCGCAGCCGGTAGAGGCCCGTGGAGCCCGAGAGGTCGCTCGGTCGAAGCTCCCGCATGTAGACCTGCAGCGTGTCCTCGACGCGGGGCATCAGGGGCTTCACCTCGCCCTCGACCTTGGCGTCCTTCAGCTCAAGGGTGATGCGCAGCTTGGCGTACTTCGCCCGGTCCTGGCCGGGTCCGGCCTCGGGGGAGAGGTTGAGCATCATCTCGCGCATGTCGAGGAAGACGACGGGCTTCTGCTCCTCGGCGTGCGCGGCCTGCGCCTCGGCGCCGCGCTTCTTCAGCACGAAGGCGCCGCCCCCGCCCAGCACGAGGAGCGCCGCGGCGCCGACCGCGATGAAGAGCTTCTTGCGGCTCTTCGGGGCCTCGGCCTCGCCGGTCTCGCCCTCCGCGGCGGGCGCCTTCTTGGGCTTCTTGGCCATGAGCGTCGGATCCGGCGCTGGAACGGGACTGGGCCGACGCAGCGTACGCGCGCACGGCCGGTGCCGTCCGATATCCGGCGAACGCGGTTAACGCGCCGTTAAGGCGGCAAGAACTGCCGGGTCAGCTTTGCCGCCGGGCGCTCCGCACCGGGGGCGCCGTCTCGGCCGCGCCACCGCAAGCCTCTGGTGCGAAAAGGATTTCGCCACCGGCCGGACCTGGCACGCCCGATGCGCTGTGGACAGGGCCGCCGGTCGCGGCACGGTCCCGGGTCCTCAGATGCAGAACGCTCTCTTCGTCGGTGTGTCGAGCCAGGCCGCGCTTCAGCGCCAGCTCGACGTCATCGCCAACAACATGGCCAACGTCTCGACCACGGGCTTCAAGTCCCGCGACACCCGATTCCAGGAATACCTGATGCCGGTGGCGAGCGCGGACAGCTTCACGGGCCCCGACCGCCGCGTCTCCTACGTCATCGACCAGGGCACGGTGCTCAACCTCGCGCAGGGGCCGATCGAGCAGACCGGCAACCCGCTGCACGTGGCGATCCGCGGCGAGGCTTTCCTGGCCGTGCAGACGCCACAGGGCGAGCGCTACACCCGCAACGGCGCGCTGGAGATGAACGCGCAGGGCCAACTCGTGACGAGCGACGGCAACCCGGTCCTCGGCGAGGGCGGCCCGATCGCCATCAACGCGCAGGAGACCGGCCTGACCATCGGCGCGGACGGCACCGTCTCCACGAATTTCGGCGTGCGCGGCAAGCTCCGGCTCGTCACCTTCGCCAACCCGCAGCGGCTGACGAACGAGGGCGGCAACCTCTACGCCTCCCCCGTGCCCGCCCAGCCCGCCGGGCTCCAGGGCCGGCTCGAGGCCGGGGCGCTGGAGCGCTCGAACGTCCGCCCGGTCGTCGAGATGACCCGGCTGATGGACCTGAACCGCAGCTACGCGACGGTCTCCAGCATGATCACGCGCCTCGACGACCTGCGGGGCACGGCGATCCGCCGCCTCGCCGACGTCGCCTAAGGAGTTCTGAGCGATGCGCGCCCTCTACGCCGCCGCCACCGGCATGGCGGCCCAGGAACTCAACGTCCAGGTCATCTCCAACAACATCGCGAACCTGCGCACCACCGGCTACAAGCGCCAGCAGCCGCATTTCCAGGACCTGCTCTACCAGAACCTGCGCCGGGCCGGCTCCTCGACCTCGGAACAGAACACGCAACTCCCGGCCGGTCTCGCGATCGGCTCGGGCGTGAAGACGAGTTCGACCGCCCGGGTGATGTCCCAGGGCACGCTCACCTCGACCGAGAAGGAGTACGACGTCGCGGTGCGCGGCGAGGGGTTCTTCCGGATCACCCTGCCGGACGGCCGCACCGCCTATACCCGCGACGGCTCCTTCGACCTCTCGGCGCAGGGGCAACTCGTCACCCGCGACGGCTACCTCGTGGATCCGGGCGTCACGGTGCCCAACACCGCGACCTCCGTGCAGATCAGCGCGACGGGCGCCGTGCAGGCGACCCTTCCGGGCCAGACCGCGCCCCAGCAGCTCGGCCAGTTCCAGCTCGCCCGCTTCGTCAACAAGGTCGGCCTGGAATCGATCGGCGACAACCTGTTCATCGAGACCGCGGCCTCCGGCCCGGCCATCAACGGGGTGCCGGGCACCGAAGGCTTCGGCAACCTCCAGCAATCCTATCTCGAGGAGGCGAACGTGAACGCCGTCACCGAGATCTCTTCGCTGATCGCCGCGCAGCGCGCCTACGAGATGAACTCGAAGGTCGTCACCGCCGCCGACCAGATGCTCTCCACCACCTCGCAGATGTTCCGCAGCTGATCCGGGGACGCGCCATGACCGACCGCTCCCGATCCGCCAGAGCCGCGCGTTACGACACGATGCGATACGACGCCGTCGGCGACATGGCCGCGAACGACGACCGGCCCGCGGGCCAGGACCTCTTCGACCTCGCCGACCTGAGGCCGATCGTGCGCCGCCCGCCGATGCGCGCCGTGCCGATGCGGCTCGGCGTGGCCGTGCGCGCCTGGCTCGCCTTCGCGGCCCTCGCGATGATCGGGGCGTGGACGCTTCCGGCGCTGGCCGATGCGCCGATGCGCCTGCGCGGCGATGTCACCGCGCGCGGCGACGTGCTCACCCTCGGCGACCTCGTGGAGAACGCCCCCGCGGCGGCGGCGGCCCGCCCGCTCTTCCGCGCGCCCGCGCTCGGCGCCACCGGCACCATCCAGGCCCGGCGCATCGTCGATGCGGCCGCCTCCGCTGGCCTCGGGCCGGTCGAGACCGGCGGCCGCGTCCAGGTCAGCGTCCAGCGCGCGGCCCGCCGGGTCGCGGCGGGCGAGATCGAGGCGGCGCTCAAGCGCGGCCTGGAATCCGGGTTCGGCCTCGACCCGAGCCTGGTGAGCGTGCGTCTCGACGGCGAGGGGCCGGTCCTCCTGGCGCCCACGGATCTCGGCGGGCAGGTCGCTGCGCTCGACCTCACCTACGATCCGCGCACGCGCCGGCTCGCGGCGCTGATCAGCCTCGGCGAGCGCCAGGCGACCCTGCGGGTGACCGGCGTCGCGGTCGAGCTGCGCGAGGTCGCGGTGCTGGTCCGGGCCGTCGGACGCGGCGAGCGCCTCAGCGAGGCGGATGTCACGCTCGAGCGCCGTCCGCGCGAGGGCGCCCCGCAGGACGCGCTCGCGCAGGCCGTGCCCGGCGAGGTCGCGCAGCGCGCGCTCGGTGCGGGCACGGTCCTGCGCGCCGGCGACACCGCGCCGCCCGAACTCGTCGCCCGCGGCGAGATGGTGACGATCCTCTACGAGGCGCCCGGCATCACGCTCTCGATGCGCGGCATCGCCAACGAGCCCGGCCGGCTCGGCGCCGTCGTCAACGTGGTGAACGCCGCCTCCAAGAAGGTGCTGCAGGCGGTCGTCGTGGGCCAGGGC
>NZ_LSIX01000040.1:0-18178 GCF_001556475.1 Methylobacterium sp. CCH5-D2
CGGGGCGGGGCGCGCCCGGCAGGTCGGGTTCGCCTGAAGGCTACGGAAAACACCGGTTCCGTTCCCCGCGCAGGTTGCATACAAGGCGGTTCGTCCCACGCGCCGCACAGGTTCCGAAGCTTCCGCGTCCGCGCCGACGCCGGAGAGACCGACACAGAGATCGCATCCTTGGCCCAGCCCCAGTTCGCCGAGCGCCCCACCCGCTCCGACAACCTGACCTGGCACACCCTGCAGCCCCGCGAGGAGCGCTGGCGGGCGCTCGGCCAGCGCCCGGCCATCGCGTGGTTCACGGGCCTGTCGGGGGCCGGAAAGTCCAGCATCGCCAACGCCGCCGACCGGGCGCTGACGGAGGCCGGGCGCCACACCATGGTGCTCGACGGGGACAACCTGCGCCACGGGCTCAACCGCGACCTCGGCTTCAGCGCCGCCGACCGCGCCGAGAACATCCGCCGCGCCGCCGAGACCGCCCGGCTGATGGCCGAGGCCGGGCTCGTGGTGGTGGTCTCGCTGATCTCGCCCTTCCGCGAGGAGCGGGCGATGGCGCGGCGCATCGCGGGCGACGTCCCGTTCCTCGAGGTCTTCATCGACACGCCGCTCGCGGTCTGCGAGGCGCGCGACCCGAAGGGGCTCTACGACCGGGCGCGGGCCGGCAAGATCCCGGACTTCACCGGCATCTCGGCGCCCTACGAGGCGCCTGAGGCGCCCGATCTCGTGATCCGCACGCAGGGGCTCTCGGTCGAGGATTCGGCCGGGACGCTGATCCCGCCGCTTCTGCGCCTCAGCGCCGCGGCCTGAGCCGGACCGTGGCGGCGGACCCCTTCCTCTCCGGCTTCACGCTGCGCGACATCGATGCGGGCGGCATCCGGATCCGCGCGGCCACCGGCGGCTCCGGGCCGCCCCTCCTCCTCCTGCACGGCCATCCGCAGACGCACAGCACCTGGCACGCGGTCGCTCCCCTCCTCGCCCGGCGCTTCAGCGTGGTGGCGATGGACCTGCGCGGCTACGGCGATTCCGACAAGCCCGAGGGCGGCCCCGGCCACGCCGCCTACGCCAAGCGCGCGATGGCGGCCGACGCGGTCGCGGTGATGCGCGCGCTCGGCCACGCGCGCTTCGCCGTGGTGGGCCATGACCGCGGCGGGCGCGTCGCGCACCGCATGGCCCTCGACCACCCGCAGGCGGTGACGCGGCTCGCCCTGTTCGACATCGCGCCGACCGCGACCATGTACGCGCGCACCGACAAGGCCTTCGCGACCGCCTATTTCTGGTGGTTCTTCCTGATCCAGCCGGCGCCCCTGCCCGAGCGCCTGATCGGCGCCGACCCGGAATTCTTCCTGCGCACCCACGTGGACGGGCAGTCGAAGACGCCCGGCAGCCCGGGCCCCGAGCTCTTCGCCGAATATCTCAGGGTCTATTCCGACCCGGCGACCCGCCACGCCATCTGCGAGGATTACCGCGCGGCCGCGACGATCGACTTGGAGCACGACGCCGCCGACGCCGGCCGGCGCATCGCCGTGCCGCTCCTGGCGCTCTGGGGCGCCAAGGGGACGGTGGGCCGGACCTACGACGTGCTGGCGACGTGGCGCGAGAAGGCCGACGACGTGCGCGGCCACGCCCTCGATTGCGGCCACACCCTGCAGGAGGAGCGCCCGGATCTCGTGCTCGCCGCGCTGGAAGACTTCCTGAATGAAGACCCAGGGCTTCGCCCTGGACCCACGAAAGGCCTCGGCCTTTCGAAACCATGATCTGATCCGCCCTACTCCCCGACGCCGAACAGCTTCTCGAAGAAGTTGCGGTCGTCCTGGGGCTGGGCCTGGCGGCGGCGGGGTTGCGGCTGGGCCGGCTGCGGGTTGGTGCCGAAGATCTGGCCCAGGATCTCCTCCGGGCCGCCCGCGCTCGCCACCGAGGCCGTGGTCGCCGCCTCCGGCGCCCGGCGCCAGCGGTTCATGCCGGGCAGCGGCACGGGCGTCTGACCTTTCAGCGCCACGCTCATGTAGCTCTTCCAGATCTCGACCGGCAGGTTGCCGCCCGAGGCCTTCTTGGTCGGCTCGCCGTCGTCGTTGCCGAGCCACACGCCCGTGACGAGCGTGCCCGAGTAGCCGATGAACCACGCATCGCGAAAATCCTGGCTCGTCCCGGTCTTCCCGGCGAGGTCCCAGCCCGCGATGTCGCCCTTGCGCGCGGTGCCCGACACGAAGGTCTCGTGCATCATCGCGTTCATCATGCCGGCCGCGTTCGGGTCGATGACCCGGCCGAGCCCGCCCTCGCCGCGCCGGTACAGCACCTTGCCGCCGGCAGTCTTCACGGAGGCGACGACGTACGGGATCACGCCGGTTCCGCCGTTGGCGAAGGCCCCGTAGGCGCCGACCATCTCCAGCGGCGTCACCTCGGAGGTGCCGAGCGCGATCGAGCCGTTGGCCTGGAGCGGCGAGGAGATGCCGAGGCGCTGGGCCGTCTGCACCACGGCCTTCGGGCCGACCTCCTGGCCGAGGCGCACCGCCACCGTGTTGAGCGATTGCGCCAGCGCGCTGCGGAGCGTCACCGAGCCCTCGTAGCGGTGCGAGTAGTTCTCGGGCGCCCAGTTTCCGATCCGGATCGGGGCGTCCTCGCGCACGCTGTCGGGGGTCGCGCCGCGCTCGACCGCCGCGAGGTAGACGAAGGGCTTGAACGAGGAGCCGGGCTGGCGCCGCGCGGTGGTGGCCCGGTTGAACTGGCTCTGGGCGTAGTCGCGTCCGCCGATCAGCGCGCGGATCGCGCCGTCCGGCTTCATCGAGACCAGCGCGCCCTGGTGGACGTTGTAGCGCGTGCCCTGCTTGTTCAACTCGTCCACCAGCGCCCGCTCGGCGGTCGCCTGGAGGGAGGTGTCCACCGTGGTCTGCACCACGATGTCGCTCTCGAACTTGCCGACGAAGTCGTCGAGCACGTCCATCACGAGGTCGGCGACGTAGTTGGCCGAGCCGCCGCCGCGGCTGCCCGCGGGCTTGGCGGGTTGCGCCAGCGCCACCTTCGCGTCCTGGGCCGGCACGAAGCCGAGGTCCTGCATGGCCGCCAGCACCTGGGCGGCGCGCGCCTGGGCCGCGGGGAGGTTGCGGTTCGGCGCGAGCCGGGACGGCGCCTGGACGAGGCCGCCGAGCATCGCGGCCTCGGCGAGGCTCACGCTCTTGGCGGGCTTGCCGAAATAGCGCTGCGCCGCCGCCTCGACGCCGTAGGCGCCGGCACCGAAATAGACGCGGTTGAGATAGAGCTCGAGGATCTCGTCCTTCGTGTACTTGTGCTCCAGCCACAGCGCCAGGATCGCCTCCTGGATCTTGCGCGAGGCCGAGCGCTCCGGCGTCAGGAACAGGTTCTTGGCGAGCTGCTGGGTCAGCGTCGAGCCGCCCTGCGCCACGCCGCGCCGGGTCAGGTTCTGCGCCACCGCGCGGGCGATGCCGACCGGATCGACGCCGAAATGGCCGTAGAAGCGCCGGTCCTCGATCGCCACGAAGGCGCGCGGCAGGTAGGGCGGCAGCTCCTTGATCGAGACGACGCGCCCGCCGGTCTCGCCGCGGTTGGCCATCAGCGAGCCGTCGCTGGCCAGGATCGCGATGTTGGGCGGCCGCTTCGGTACGGCGAGCTGGTCGATGGGGGGCAGCTGCGAGGCGTGGTAGGCGACGAGGCCCGCGACTCCGATCACCGCCCAGAGCCCGAGCACGACGCAGCCGTAGGCGAGCCGCCCGAGGAACGAGCCGCGCCGCTTCCTCGGCTTGCGGGCGGGGCTGCGCCGCTGGGGAGCGCCGGTGCCCGAACCGCCCTTGGCGCCACCCTTGGCGCGGCCCTTGGCGCCGCCGTCCCGCCCCGATGAAGCCACGCCACCTCCCGCCCGATCCTGGTGGGACAGGCGCAGGTCGAGGGTGCCGGGGCCCGCGACGCGGCCTTCCGGCACGTCGAAGTTCGGCTCGCCCCGGTCCCGTCCGCGTCCGTTCGCCATGCCCTCATCCGGTCCTGCGGGTGCGCCGGCTCGCGTCCGGCGCCGGCCCGTGACCCTGCTTCGGCACCGTAAATGCGGCGGGTTTAAGAGGTCTTTACCATCGGGGCGGGCGCCGGCCCCCGCCGGGGGAGCGTCCGCGCGGGCGTCCGGGATCCCGCGCGGAGGGGCCTTCCGGGCGCCGTCGGGCGGCCCGGTCCGAATACGCGCGGGACGGCGCGGCGATGCGTCGAATGCGAGGGAGTTTCGCAAGCCGCGGTTGAAGGGTTTCGACTTCGATGGGCCTTCTGCGGATCCCTGCCGGGACCGGGACAAGGGCCCACGATGATCGACGCCGTACAGAGCGCGGCCGGCGGCATGGCCGCCGCCCAGGCCCGCTTCACCGAAGCCGCCGTACAGGTCGCCCGCATGCGGGCCGGTCCCTCCGGCACCGGGCAGGCCACCGACACCGGGAAGGCCACCGGGACCGATCTGCCCGCCGCGGCGCGGATCGAGCTCTCGCAGGCGGCCCGGGAGATCGCCGCGTCGCGGGCGGGCTTCGCCGCCGACGCCGCCGCCGCCCGGGTCGCGGACGACGCGACGCGGCGCCTCCTCGACGTGAGGGCCTGACCCCATGGCCGCCGCAAGCCTCGCGCCGCACCGCGTCCCAGCGGACCCCGCCGAGCGCCGCGCCTCGCCCCGCACGCGCGTCGATGAGAACGGGCTGATCTCCATCGACGAGCACACCTCCCTGCCCTGCCTGATCTACGACCTCTCCGATCACGGCGTCCGGCTGGTCTCGCTCGACGCCACCTGCGTGCCGGAGATCTTCCTCCTCGCGGCGCGGCCCTTCGCCGAGCCGCGGGTCTGCCGGGTGGTGTGGCGCGGGCCGGAGGAGATCGGCGCCCGCTTCGCCGCGTCCTGAGCGCTACGGGCCGCCGACGGGCGCCGGCCGCGGCGCGAGCGGCGCGTCGGCCCGGTTGGGCGCCCCGGTGCCGGCGAGGTGGAAGGCGCGCGGCCGCCGGAACAGGACGTCGAGCCGGGTGCCGCGGACCAGCCGCTCGAGGACGAGCGGCACCAGGGCGGCGCTCGCCGCGACGATCAGGCAGGCGAGGCCGACATCCGTGATCAGCCCGGTTTCCACGACGAGCGTCCGCGCGACCGCCATCGGCAGGAAGAAGGCGAGGTAGATCGCGATCGAGCGGTGGCCGCAGGTGCGCAGGGCCCGCGCGACGGGGCCGCCCCCCTCCGCGAGCAGCACGGCGGCGGCGACGAGCGCGACCGCGCCGAGCGCCCCCGCCGCGAGACCCAAGCCCGGCAGGCTCGCGAGCGGCGGCGAGCCCGGCCCGGCGGCCGGCGTCAGGGCGATCCAGCCTTCGGCGAGCGCCCAGAGCGCGAGGGCGCCGAGCGCCGGGCCGGGCCGGGCCCGGACCGCTTCCGCCAGGGCGAAGACCCGTCCGGCGAAGAGGTAGCCCGCGACGAAGAACACGTAGCGGGCGCAGAACTCCTCCACGAGGTAGGAGGGCGTGTGGGGGGGGAAGACCTGCAGCAGCGCCGCCCCGCCGAGCAGCACCGGGCCGGGCAGCCGCCGCAGCAGCTTCGTCACCACCGAGAACACGGCGAGCAGGTAGATGAACCAGAGCGAGGCGTAGGGCTCGACCAGCGCCAGGGCGAGGTGGCGCAGGAACGCCGCCGGGCCGCCGTCGCCCGCGATCTCGCCGTACTTCGCCGCCGACTGGATCAGCAGCCAGAGCCCGTAGAAATAGGCGAAATGCACCACCCGCTTGTCGGCGAAGGTGCGCCAGCCGCGCCCGATCACCCGGCCGAGGAACAGGCCCGAGAGCAGGAAGAAGGCCGGGATCCGGAAGGGCTGGGCGAAGGCCACGAGCGGGTGCAGGAAGCCCTCGCCGCCCATCGCGGCACCGGTGCCGAGCGTCGCGTGCATCGTGACGACGAGCAGGATGCACAGGCCCTTGGCCACGTCGACCCAGGCGAGACGCAGGCCGTCCTCCGGCGTCGTTCCGGCTCTCGGGTCCATCCGCGCCTCCTCAACCCCCAGGTGCAACCGGTCGTCGCGGGCATCGTGCCAGGATTCGCGGTGCGAGCGCAGCTTTGGGTGAAGACTTGGTTAAGGCGTCACCGGTCCCGCCGGGCGCCGCGGCGCTCGCGGGTGGTCCGGGTGGCGGCGTGGAAGTCGTCGGGCTTGGTGCGGACCCAGGCGAGGAAGCGGGCGATCTCCGGATCCGTCCGCAGGGCCTCGACGTCTGCGAGCCGGCGGGCGATCTCGGCCTCGCTGTAGCGGGCGTGGATCGCCGAGTGGCAGATCTGGTGCAGCCGCACCGTGCCCCGATGGGTCCCGCCCTTCAGCTTCGGCGTGAGGTGATGCAGGCTCGAGCGCGCGCCCGGCGGGATCGGTCGGTCGCAGAGCGGGCAGATCGTCGGCGCGGCCGCCAGCGGCCCGTGCGTCGCCGGGTCGTCGTCGCGCCACCTGCGGTCCCGCCTGCCCAAATCGACGCCTCCCGGCCGACCATATGGGGCGCGCCGCCCCGCTCAGCGGGCCGCGGCCGCCGCGGCATCGGGACACGCGCGGGCGGCCCCGAACAGGGCGGCGGCCTCCCCGTCGCGCGCGCCCAGGATGCTGACATGGTCGCCCGGGATCGGTTCGAACCGGGCCCTCCCCGCCTCCGCGAGCCGGCGGCCGAGGCGCTCGGGCACCACCGGGTCGTCCGTGCCGTGGACGATCAGGATCGGGCCGGAGAGTCCCGCGATGCGCAGGTCCGACCGGTAGGTGTCGCGCAGGAGCCAGCCCGGCGCCGCCGGGACATGCACGCGCGCGGCCGAGACCATCGAGTCGAACGGCGCCTCCAGGTAGAGGCCCGCGAAAGCTCCGGCGGGCAGCCGCGCCGCGACCGCCACCGCGACCGCCGCCCCCAGCGAGTGGCCGTGCAGCAGGATCGGCGCGCCCGGCGCCCGCGCGCGCGCCGCCGCCACGGCGGCGAGCCCGTCGGCGATCAGCCCGTCCTCGGAGGGCGCGCCGGTCGAGCCCGGATAGCCCCGGTAGGCCGGGGCCAGCACGCCCCAGCCGGCAGCAGCCCAGGGATCGGCGACGAAGCGCTCCGCGTGGTATTCCGGCAGCGAGGCGTTGCCGTGGAAGCTCACCACCACGCCGCAGCCCGGGCGCGGCGCCCGCCACAGGGCGTAGAGGCGTTCCCCATCCGCCGTCTCTAAGGTGATCGCCGCGGCTCCCGGCGGCACGGCCCGGTCGCCGGCGGGGGCGGCCTCGCCGTAGGCGCCGGGATAGATCAGCCGCCGCTGCACCAGCGCCAGGGCCCCGACCCCGCCCGCGGAGAGGAGCGCCGCGGCGGCGAGCAGGAGAATCGGGAGGCGCATCGGGACGCTCGGGCCGGGAAGGAGGCCCCGTTATAGCGGCGCCCGCCCCGCGCGCGAGGCGCGGCCGGCGCGGCGGAATGCCGAGATGCGGGGCGCGCCGGTGATCCGGGCGCGCCGTGTCAGGCGCGGCCGCGCCCGCGGCATTGACAAGGCCCCGTAAACCACGGAGGCTCCCGGCCGTTCCGAGGGGAGCCCCGTGAGGGGGGCTGAGATTGGGCCCGGCGGCCCTGACCCTTGAACCTGATCCGGCTCATACCGGCGGAGGGACGGGAACCTGCGGCCTGCTCGTTCGAGCCGGCTCTCACCCGCTCCTCGTCCGGGATTCGGATCGCTCCAAGGAACCAGGGAGAGATCCACGATGAACGCACCCGTCCTGCCCAAAGACGTGAAGGGCTCGCCCGAGAGCGTCACCACCGGCCCCGTCCACGGCTCGCGCAAGGTGTACGCGCCGGTCGCCGGCCGCGACGACATCCGGGTGCCGTTCCGCGAGATCGCGCTGACCGACCCGAAGGAGGCGCCGGTCCGCGTCTACGATCCGTCGGGCCCCTACACCGAGACGGATGCACGTATCGACCTCCTCAACGGCCTGCCCCAGGTGCGCGAGCCCTGGATCGCGGCCCGCGGCTACGCCACCGCCGAGCCCCGCGCGGTCAAGCCCGAGGACAACGGCTTCGCCTCCGCCGACAAGCTGGTCGCCCCCTGCCCCGCCGAGCGCACGCTGCGCAAGGCCGCGCCCGGCCAGATGGTGACGCAGTACGAGTTCGCCCGCGCCGGGATCGTCACCGAGGAGATGATCTACGTCGCCCATCGTGAGAACCTCTGCCGCGAAGAGATGCTGGAGCGGGCCGAGGCCGCGCTCGCGGACGGCGAGAATTTCGGCGCGGCGGTGCCGGCCTTCATCACCCCGGAATTCGTGCGCGACGAGATCGCCCGCGGCCGGGCGATCATCCCGGCCAACATCAACCACACCGAATTGGAGCCGATGGCGATCGGCCGGAACTTCCTGGTGAAGATCAACGCCAATATCGGCAACTCGGCGGTGACGTCCTCGGCGGCCGAGGAGGTCGAGAAGCTGGTCTGGTCGATCCGCTGGGGCGCCGACACGGTGATGGATCTCTCGACGGGGCGCAACATCCACAACATCCGCTCGTGGATCGTGCGGAACTCCCCCGTGCCGATCGGCACCGTGCCGATCTACCAGGCGCTGGAGAAGGTCGGCGGCGACCCGCTCAAACTCGACTGGGAGGTCTTCAAGGACACGCTGATCGAGCAGGCCGAGCAGGGCGTCGACTACTTCACGATCCACGCCGGCGTGCGCCTCGCCCACGTGCCGCTCACCGCGCGCCGCGTCACCGGCATCGTCTCGCGCGGCGGCTCGATCATGGCGCGCTGGTGCCTCGCCGGGCACCGCGAGTCGTTCCTCTACGAGCGCTTCGATGAGATCTGCGACATCATGCGGGCCTACGACGTGTCGTTCTCGCTGGGCGACGGCCTGCGCCCCGGCTCGATCGCCGACGCCAACGACGCGGCGCAGTTCGCCGAGCTCGAGACCTTGGGCGAGCTCACCAAGATCGCCTGGGACAAGGGCTGCCAGGTGATGATCGAGGGCCCCGGCCACGTGCCGATGCACAAGATCAAGGTGAACATGGAGAAGCAGCTGCGCGAGTGCGGCGAGGCGCCGTTCTACACGCTCGGCCCGCTGACCACCGACATCGCGCCGGGCTACGACCACATCACCAGCGGCATCGGCGCCGCGATGATCGGCTGGTTCGGCACGGCGATGCTCTGCTACGTCACGCCGAAGGAGCACCTCGGGCTCCCGAACCGCGACGACGTGAAGACGGGCGTCATCACCTACAAGATCGCCGCGCACGCCGCCGATCTCGCCAAGGGCCACCCGGCCGCCCAGCTGCGCGACGACGCCTTGTCGCGGGCGCGGTTCGACTTCCGCTGGGAGGACCAGTTCAACCTCTCGCTCGATCCCGACACGGCGCGCGCCTACCACGACGAGACCCTGCCGAAGGACGCCCACAAGGTCGCCCATTTCTGCTCGATGTGCGGGCCGAAATTCTGCTCGATGAAGATCACGCAGGACCTGCGCGCCGAGGTGCTGGCCATGGAGGAGGCCGGCGCGGTGATCCACGCGGCGCCCGTCATGTCCGAGGCCCAGCGCGAGGCCGGCATGAAGGCGAAGTCGGAGGAGTTCCTCGCCGAGGGCGGCAAGCTCTACGTCGACGCCGCCGAGTAGGCCGGGACGGGGCATCCGGTGAGCGACAGGGCGGCGGGTTCCGAGAGGGCCCGCCGCCTTTTTCATGGCCGGTCCGGGCGCGTACAATTTCTCGGGCCCCGGTCACCCCGCGTTAACGGTTCTTCTGAAAGGCCTCCTCGCGTTAAAGCCGCGGTCATCATCCGGGCGCCAGATGGACCTCTGTATTCTATCGGAGGCCCATGGCCATGAGCGAGATCGGCAGCGTGCAACCGGCGGACCGGCCGGCGCCCGTCGTCGCGCCCGTCGCGGCTGCCGCGCCGGCGCGCGCGGTCGCGGCGGAGCCCACGCGCACCCCGCTCGAGCCGGCGGTGAAGCTCGACCTGAGCGCGGAGGCGGATGCCCCCTCCCCCGCGCAGACGGAGGCGGATTACCGCGCGCAGTACGTGCGCGACGCGGACGCGCGACAGATGGTCTACCAAGTGGTCGATCCGGCCTCGGGCGACATCGTCGTGCAGCTCCCGACCGTGACGGTGCTGAAGGCCCGCGCCTACGCGGAGCGCGAGGCCGCGCAGACGGCACGCGCCGGCGCGCAGACGGCGCAGGTCGACCGCAAAGCCTGACGGCGCCGGTCGTCAGCCGCGCAAACGAAGAGGGCCGGGGCGATCTGCCCCGGCCCTCTTCGTTTGTCCGGCTCGTGTTCGGCCCGACGGCTCGGGCGCCGCTGTGAGGCGGCGCCCGTCCCTGCTCCTTACCGGAGGAGCTGCAGCACGCTCTGCTGGGCCTGGTTGGCCAGCGAGAGGGCCGAGACGGTCAGCGACTGGCGGGTCGAGAGGGCCTGCGAGTTTGCCGCCTCCTCGTTGAGGTCCGCGTCGGTGAGCTTCGACGAGCCGGTCTGCAGCACGTTGATGATCTGCTTGTTGAAGTCCTGCCGGTTCTGCACCACCGACAGGTTCGAGCCGAAGGTCGAGGCCTGCTGGCGCAGGGCCGTCGAGGCCTGCGTCAGCGAGGAGATGACCTTGTTGGTCGAGGAGATGTCCTCGAACTCGTTCAGACCGTTCTGCCCGAGCTTGGTCAGGCCGAGACCCGACGGATCGAAGGTGACGCCGATCAGGTTCATCGTCGATGAGCCCTTCTCGTTGAACGTCAGCTTCAGCGTGTCGCCGTTCAGCAGGTTGACGCCGTTGAATGAGGCGTCCTGGGCGGTCGTCTTGATGTTGTCCAGGATCTGGTTGAACTGCGAGAGCAGCGACTTGCGAGTATTCTGCGAGTTCACGTCCTCGACCGGCGCCTGGGCGGTCGAGAACAGCGCCGACGCGGTGCCGCCGATGGTGCCGCCATCGGCCGTGCTGCCGATCGTCGACGAGGCGTAGTCGTTCGTCGTCGAGATCGTCAGCTTGCCGCTGGCGTCGAGGGCCGCCTGCATGTTGTTGAGGGCGAGCTTGGCGTTGAGGCCGTCCAGCGTCTTCACCGTGCCGTTGGTGCCGTCGCCGAAGGTGACGTTGACCGCGGTGCCGTTGTTCAGCGAGCCGAAGGTCAGCGTCTTGCCAGAGAGACCGCCGGGGGTGGAGCTGCGTGATGCAGTGAAGCTCGTATCGGTTCCTGCATTACCAGCGAGGCCCAGGGCTGATAGAGCATTTCCGGTGCCGGTGATATTGAGATCAGCCGTTGTCCCGGTGCTGATCTTCAGGATTCCTCCGGCAATAGACGAATTTGTCGCGCCTGCGGTCGTTGCGAGCGTAGTCTTTGCGGAGCCTGTGGTTGCCTTTTGGGCGCCTGTCGCTATGTCAACGGCGTTAAGCACATCAGTAAGTGTCGCCGTCTGCAAATAGACAATAGAGTTGCCGCTTCCATCTGTCTCAACTGGCGTGTCTGCGTTCGAGCTGTTTTGAACGACGCCTGGGCGAGTGCTGCTGGATGCGGGTGCCTCTGCGTCTTTGAAAGTAATTGTCTTGCCATTCACTGTTAGAGTTGAGCCGTCAGCGATCAGAGTGCCCAGGCCTGCTGATCCAGCGGTGCGTGCCACATTGACCGAAGCTGTTCCGCCTCCAGTCGCTGACGTGATGCCGATGGAGGCGAGGATATCTGCCTTGCCGGAGATATTCAGATCGGCGCCAACTGAACTCTTCAGGGTTACGATATGACTCGTGTCGTTGATAGATGAGATCGTCTGGGTTGAACTCGCTGTTACCGTCGCGGCGCCAGCCGAGATCGCAGCCTTCCTTACGCCGCTAGCAAGGTCGATCGCAGAGAGCAGATCGGTGATAGTGCCGCTGCCGAGGTAGACGGTCGAGTTTCCGCTGCCATCCGTCACTACCTGGCCACCAGTAGTAACGCCGGAACCAGCCGGTACATCGGCCGCCGCAGGCGCTGCGCCGCTACGGAATGTGATAGAGCGGCCATTCACCGTTAGCGTGTCGCCGGCTGCAGGTCCGTTCGTCAGGCTGCTCAGTGTCGTCGTCGCAGTTGCCGTACCCGCTGCCGTACCGGCAAGAGTACCTTGTGTACCGCCGAGCTTTGTTGCGTTTGTTGCTGCGGTCGCGCCGGCGGCATTTCCGCTGAATAGAACATTGCTGCTCGCCTGCGCGTTCGCGTACGACGTCGTCCCACGCAGATCTGCGGCGGTCGCGCCGGTGATCGTGGTCGAGACGTTCGACTTGGTGGAGTAGCCGATCGTCGCCTGCAGCGCCTGGTTGGCGACCGACTTGGCGTTGTCGACGAGCTTCTGCAGCGAGGTGATGCCGGTGTTGGCGGCCTGGATCACCTGCACGCCGTTCGAGATCGAGTCGAGGATGTTCGAGAGGTCGCCGGCGCGGTTGTCGAGGCCCTGGGCCGTGAAGAACGAGCTCGGGCTGTCGAGGGCGGTGTTGACCTTCTTGCCGGTCGCGAGGCGGTTCTGCGTGGTCGACAGGAGGCTGGCCGTATCCTGGGCCACGAGCAGGTTCTGCCGGGTGGCAGACGAGAGGGTGATGCTGGACATCGGGGCGATCCGTGCTGATCTGTGGTCCTGCCTTTCTGGCAGTCGCCCCAGAGATCACGCGGGCCCTTGCCGAGCCCTTAAGCTGATCCGCGAGGTTCCTTGCGTGAGACGCCCGGCGCGGTTTTTCCGAGGGCCGCGTTGAGTCACGGTTAACGAAGCGTGACTAGGGTGGCGTCAGGTTCCCCGGAGAGCACGCCATGCCCCTGCGCATCGAACTGAAGCCGTTCGAGCGGCTGATCATCAACGGGGCGGCGATCCGCAACGGCGAGCGTCGCGCCGCCTTCCTGATCGAGACGGCGTGCAAGTTCCTGCGCGAGAGCGAGATCATCACCGAGAGCGAGGCCGACACGCCCTGCAAGCGCCTGCACCTGACGTTGACGGTAATCTACCTCTCGGAGGAGCCGACCGGGCCGCTCGCCCTGTTCTACGCGCAGGCGGCCGAACTCGTCCGCCAGGCGCCCGGCACGGCCCCCTACCTCGCGGCGATCCAGCAGGAACTGGAGGCGGGGCGCCACCACGCCGCGATCAAGCGCGCCCGCGACCTCGTCGCCTACGAGCGCGCGCACCTTGCGCCCGCGGCGGAGCCGGGGGCGGCCTGAGGGGCGTCAGCGGCCCTGGAGGCCGGCCGCCAGGTTCTGGTTGATGGTGATCAGGGCGTCGAGCTTCTCGCGCGAGGGATCGACCATGGTGTCGAGGATCCGGCGGAACACGAAGGCCGCGAGGTTGGCCACGTCCTGCTGCAGGTCCGGCGGCAGCGGGCTTGCCGGGTCGGTCGCGGCGGTTGCCAGGATCGTCCAGACCTTCTGGTTGAAGGTGAGCACCGCGTTGAGGCCGGCCGCGTGGTTGTCCCAGTCGTCGCGCGCCGCCTGGAGCTGACGCGCGGCCTTCATCAGCACCGCGGCTTCCGCCTCGCGCGGGCTGAGCGCGACCTGCGCGGTTCTGGCATAGGCGTTGGCGGCGTAGCTCATGCGGACCCGATCCCTGCAACCCGTTCCCGGACGGCGGATGCCGCCCTGCGGGGCATCGCCCGGGATTGATCACACGGTAAGCTTAAGGGTGTGTAAGCGCGGGCCGCCGCAATCGCGCCCGCATGCGGTGCCAGACCGGCGCCGGTGCGTGGGGCTCTCAGGCCCCGGGAATGCTGTCTTGCGATGACGAACTTTCTGCTCGGGGCGGTCGCCGGGGCGCTCTTCGCCTGCGTCGGCACCATCGCGGCCGTGCGCCAGCCGGAGATCCAGACCCGTCTCGGGCTGCGGCCCGCGGCGATGCTCGCCGCCGCCCGGAAGGTCGGCTCCGTCGAGATGCTGCTCTCGCCGCGCCGCTTCTGGTGGATCGCGCCCTGAGGGCCCGCGATCCCGCCGCCCGCCTCAGACGCTGCTGAGCAGGAACATCAGCGCCGTCGTGGCGACCGTGGTGCTGAGGAAGCCGCACAGGGCGGCCGCGAAGGACGGGCCGGTCCGTGCGCCGAGCGAGGGGCTGGCGACGTCTTGACCGAGGTCCTGGCCGAGGCTCTGGTTCATGGCGGAGATCCTGTCGCCGACGGGCTCGCGTCGGGCATGGGTTAAGAGTGCGGTCAAGCTCGCGCGGCTTCTGTGCGGAGGCGCACGCGCTCGCCCGGCATGCGGGATGATGTGGAGGGGCGGCCCGGTCCCGGGCCGCTAGTCGCAGCGGTTGATCCGCTTGGCGACGCGCAGGGCGCGCAACTCGCTGCGCAGGTCGATCGCCACCACGCCGGCCCCGCAATCGTCGAAGGCGTCGCGGGCGTCGTTGTAGCGGTCGCCGACCTCGTCGAGCGTGTCGCAGACCCGGTCGTGGTCGCCGAGGCGGGCTTCCTGGCGCGCCTGGTAGCGGAGCGCCGCCGCCTCGTCGACCTTGCGCCGGGCCTCGATGCAGGCGGGTGCCGCGAGAGCCGCCTGCGTGGCCAGGGCGAGCCCGAGTGCGGCGATGGCGGCTTTGAGGGGCTGTTGCATGGGAACACCGTGGAAACGGGCGCCGGGGTCCCGACGAGCGGAGATCCGCTCCCTGGCCCTTGCGCGTCTGTGACGTGGTCCGAGGTGGTCCGTCATCCGGACACGGGAGGGGCGGAGGTCGCGGGCGGCCTCCCTGCCGGGCGGTTGCCGCATCCTCCTGTCTTCTGGCCTGGAAACGGCAGAGCTAAGCCGATGGTTCCGCGGGACGTTTCGCGCCGCGCCGCCGCGAGACCAGGATCTCGGCGAGCGTGACCGGTACGAAGCCCTGGGCATCGACGCCGACGTCGTACTGCCTGGGGATCGGCTTGAGCTGTCCGTGGCTATGCCCGTGCAGGTTGAGTGCGCCCCGGCCGATCCCATTCCAGGTCCTGAAGGCGTAGTGGCACAGGACGAGGCGGCGCGCCTCGACGGCGACCTCCGCATAGGGGCCGACCCAGGCCCAGCCCGGCGCCGCGAGCGTGTCGGGCCCGTCGTTGTTCCCGCTGATCAGGCGCTTGGTGCCGTGGAGCGCGTCCAGGATCTGGCGCAGGCGCGGTCCGCTCGGCCCGAGGGCGAAGTCGCCGAGGTGCCAGACCTCGTCCTCGGGCGCGACGCGCGCGTTCCATGCGGCGATGAGGGCGGCGTCGTGCGCCGCGAGGTCCGGAAACGGCCTGCGGTCGAGCCGCAGCACCCGCGGATCCCCGAAATGGGTGTCGCTGGTGAAGAAGACGGTCATGGCGCGGCGCAGGATTCCCTCAACGACGCGCGGCCCCGCATCCCGTTCCATCGCGAAGCCCGCGACCGATGCGGCCGGACGGCGGATTCGGCTGGACAGGAGGCGGAGGGCCCTTTAACCAAGGCTGCGACGCGGGCGTAGTTCAGTGGTAGAACGTCAGCTTCCCAAGCTGAATGTCGTCGGTTCGATCCCGATCGCCCGCTCCATCGATCCCCTGGAACCGGACGCGTCGGCAGCCGCGGAACCTTCGAGGTTCCCGCGGCGTCCCCTTCCCGCATCCCCTCGCTTTCGCCGTCGCGGAATGCCCGCGATGGAGCGCGCCGCTCCGGGGGCCGGCCGGAATCGGCTGGCGTTCGGCGCGACACGGAGGGCCGGCCCTGAACGGAACGCTCGGGTCCGAGCGCGCGAAACCGGATCAGCGGGAGCAGCCCACACAGATCCCCCGCGTGATCGCGTCGTCGCGGACCTGTTCGGGCGTGCGCCGTTCGATCGTGCTGCTCTCGTTGGGATCGAGCTTGTCCGGCCTCGGCACGGTCTTGCCGCTCTTCGCGATGTAGTCCGTCCTGTCGGCGACCGCCTGCGGCGGATCCGACCGGACCGCGTCCTGTCCCAGCGCCGGCAGTGAACCCAGAAGCCCAAGCAGGATTCCAGCGGTCACCGAATGTCGCGCAGACATGGCGATCTCCCTAGACGTTCGGGGCAGGATTTCAGGGCGGCTTACGGGCAGGCGCTTTGATGCAGGTCAAAGCGAGACACGCGGATCGACCGGAAGGAAGGCGGCGAGCTTCCTGGGTCAGTCATGCTCCTGTCCAGCGATGCGGCAGGTCCTGTCGTCCCTGAGCCGTCCGAGCGCAGCCCGCGCACGACGAAGCCGGCCGTCGACCACCGCACCGCGGTCGGACTGCCATCACCTCTCATGACCGGAGGTTTGTCATGGTTTCCAGCCTTCAGAGGATCGTAGGCGCGGGCGTGGTCGCAGCCGGTCTCGCGGCCGGCGGAAGCGCACCCGTCGGTGCGGCCCCGCTTCCCGCCGCATCGGTCGAGCAGGTCGCCGGCGCAAAACTCACCGAGCAGGTGTACTGGTACGGGTGGGGACCAGGCTGGGGCGCGGCCCTGGCGACCGGCGCCGTCGTCGGGGGTGCCCTGGGGCTGGCGGCCGCTGCAACGGCGCCGATCGATCCCTACTGGTACGGGTACCCGGCCTATTATCCAGCCTCCTATCCGTATCCCGTCTACGTCCGCCGCTACCGGCGAGCCTACTGGTCGCCCTATGGCTGGCGGGGCTACGATACCGACTACCGTGTCTATCGTCGCGCCTTCTGGCGCACCTATGGCTGGGGCTATCCGCGGGTCTATTATCGGCGAGCCTACTGGTACTGACGCCGGCGTGCTGTGCGACGCGCCAGCGGATGGCATCGAGATCCGGGCGGGTCCGCGCATCCGCGGGCGACCTGCCTTGGTCGGCGCTCGATGGCCGCACCTCGGGCGGTGTGGTATCCGTGAGGGATGTCCGAAGCTCTCGAGATTGCCCACGGCGATTTCGGCCGTGTGGCCCTGCTCGACATGGACCGCGGCCTCGTCCGGCACGCGCATCATCACTGCCATGTCCTGCTGAAGGTCGAGGGCGACGACACGCAGTTCCTGGTCGGCGAGCGCGTCGTCCGCCTCACCGACGAGCAGGCCGTCCTCGTCAACGCCTGGGAGACGCACGCCTACCTGCACGATCCGGCGCGCGACAAGGCGATGATCCTCGCGCTCTACATCGAGCCGGCCTGGCTCGGATCCTTCCGCGACAACTGGGCGGCGAGCGGCGCGCCGGGCTTCTTCGAGCAGCCGGTCGGCCTGATCACGGCCCGGATCCGGCAACTCGCCCGGGACCTCGCGGGCGAGATGGTCTACGCGCCGGATTCGCGCCGCATCCGCGAGACCCTGCTGCCCGGGCTGATGATCGCCCTGATCGAGCGCTTCACCGCGTGGCGCGAGGCCGGGTCCTCCCTGCGGGGGGCGAGCCGCAACCGGGACTGGCGCGTGCAGCGGGCCATCGCCCGGATCCGGGCCGAGCCCGGGACCGGGAGCGGCATCGACGCGCTCGCGCGCGAGGTCGGGCTCTCGCGGGCCCACTTCTACCGCCTGTTCGAGCAGACGACCGGCGCCTCGCCCAACGTCTTCAAGAACGCCGTCCGGGTCGAGCGCGCGGTCCGGACCATCGTCGGCACCGACCAGGGCCTGACGGAGCTCTCGCTCGGCCTCGGCTTCTCCACGCCCGCGCATTTCTCGCGCTTCTTCCGCGACCATGTCGGCGTCCCGCCGAGCGTCTTCCGCGGCATCGTGCGCCGGGGCGCCCCGCCGCCGGCCTGAGCGCCGCCGCGCATCCTGCCGCGGCGCTTTTTGAGACGTCTGGGTAAGTCGCGAGACGCGGCGGGATCCTCCGTCGCGTGGCACGCGATGCATCCTCCTCGAACCGGGCCGGCAAGAGCCCTGGGCGAGGAAGCGAACGTTGGGCATCGAGCACATCCCGTTCGTCGGACGGTCGGTCGAGCGCGTCGAGGACGCGGGCCTTCTGTCGGGGCGCGGGCGCTACATCGACGATCTGGGCACGAAGCCGGGCACGCTGCACGCGGCGATCCTGCGCTCGCCCCACGCGCACGCGGACATCGTCGAGATCGACGCCGCCGCCGCGCTGGCGCTGCCGGGCATCGCGGCCGTGATCACCGGGCGCGACCTCCTCGACATCACCGCGGGCCTCGTCCCGGCGGTCCGCGCGGCCGTGGATGCCCGCGCCGTCGCGGTCGACCGGGTCCGCTACGTCGGCGAGCCGGTCGCCGTCGTCCTGGGGAGCGACCGCTACGTCGCGGAGGACGGCTGCGACCTCATCGAGGTCGCCTACCGGCCGCGCCCGGCCGTGGTCGACCCGCTCGCGGCGCTGGCGCCCGACGCCCCCATCCTCCACGACGGCGTCGGGCGCCAGCGCCGCGAG
>NZ_LSIX01000405.1:0-22034 GCF_001556475.1 Methylobacterium sp. CCH5-D2
CTCTTCGTCGGCCTGCTGGTTGGCGTGGTGCTGATCATCGGCGGCCTGACCTTCTTCCCCGCGCTGGCGCTCGGCCCCGTGGTCGAGCACCTCGCCGGGGCGGCGGGCCAGACCTTCGCGACGGGAGGCTGAGATGCCGCGTGCCATCCCCTCCCGGCGCCTGCCGCGCCATCACCTGCTGCCGCACCGGACGGCCCGGCACCGCGCGCACGGTTCCGGGATCAAGCCCCTGCGCACCTCGGACCTCGTGCTTGCGCTCCTCGGTGTCGTGCTCCTCGGCGGCCTCGCCCTGCTTGCGGCCCTCGCGCTGACCGCCGGCGCGAGCGCCGCCTGACCCGACCGCGGCCCGGTGCCGGGCGCCGGGCCGCCCACCCTTCCTCGGACACGCGAACCCATGTCCCGCAAGACCTCATCGCTCCTCGGCGCTGCCCTCGTCGGGCCCGCCCTCTTCGGCTCCGTCAGGAAGCTCGACCCGCGCGTCATGATCCGCAACCCGGTCATGTTCGTGGTCGAGGTCGTGGCGGCGCTGACCACCCTGCTCTTCGTGCGCGACCTCGCCGCCGGCGGATCCGACCTGCTCTTTTCCGGCCAGATCGTCCTCTGGCTCTGGTTCACCCTGCTGTTCGCCAACTTCGCCGAGGCGCTGGCCGAGGGCCGCGGCAAGGCCCAGGCCGACAGCCTCCGGCGCACCCGCACGGAGATGACGGCCAAGCGCCTCACCGGGCCCGGCCGGGCCTACGAGACCGTGCCGGGCACGAGCCTCAAGGTCGGCGACGTCGTCCTGGTGGAGGCCGGCGACCTGATCCCGTCCGACGGCGAGGTCGTCGCGGGCGTGGCCTCCGTCAACGAGGCCGCCATCACCGGCGAGTCGGCCCCCGTCATCCGCGAGTCGGGGGGCGACCGCTCGGCGGTGACCGGCGGCACGCAGGTGCTGTCGGACGAGATCAGGGTCCGCATCACGGCCGCGGCCGGCTCGACCTTCGTCGATCGCATGATCGCGCTGGTCGAAGGTGCGGCGCGCCAGAAGACCCCGAACGAGATCGCGCTGAACATCCTGCTGGCCGGCCTCACCATCGTGTTCGTCCTCGCGGTGGCGACCATCCCGAGCTTCGCGAGCTATGCGGGCGGGTCGATCCCGGTCGCCGTGCTGGTGGCCCTCTTCGTCACGCTGATTCCGACGACCATCGGCGCGCTGCTCTCCGCCATCGGCATCGCCGGCATGGACCGGCTGGTGCGCTTCAACGTGCTCGCCATGTCGGGCCGCGCCGTGGAGGCGGCGGGCGACGTCGATACGCTGCTCCTCGACAAGACCGGCACGATCACGCTGGGCAACCGCCAGGCCACCGAGTTCCGCCCTGTCCGCGGGGTCTCCGAGCACGATCTCGCCGACGCCGCGCAACTCGCCTCGCTCGCCGACGAGACGCCGGAGGGCCGCTCCATCGTGGTGCTCGCCAAGGAGCGCTACGGCATCAGAGCCCGCGACATGGCCGGCCTGAACGCCGCCTTCGTGCCCTTCACCGCGCAATCGCGGATGTCGGGGGTCGATCTGGACGGCGCCTCGATCCGCAAGGGCGCGGTCGATGCCGTCATCGCGTCCCTTACCGGGCAGCCGACGGCGACGCGCGGCTCCGGCGCGGCGCTCGCCTACCGCCCGGCCGTCGAGACCGAGGCCATGATCGAGATCCGCGCCATCGCGGAAGAGATCGCCCGGGCCGGCGGCACGCCCCTGGCCGTGACGAAGGACGACCGCCTCCTCGGGGTGGTCTACCTCAAGGACATCGTGAAGGGCGGGATCCGGGAGCGCTTCGCGGAACTGCGCCGCATGGGCATCCGCACGGTGATGATCACCGGCGACAACCCAATGACCGCGGCGGCGATCGCGGCCGAGGCCGGGGTCGACGACTTCCTCGCCCAGGCGACCCCGGAGGACAAGCTGGCGCTGATCCGCCGCGAGCAGGCCGAGGGCAAGCTGGTCGCCATGTGCGGCGACGGGACCAACGACGCGCCGGCCCTCGCCCAGGCCGATGTGGGCGTGGCCATGAACACAGGCACGGTGGCGGCCCGCGAGGCCGGCAACATGGTGGACCTCGACAGCGACCCGACCAAGCTCATCGAGATCGTCGGCATCGGCAAGCAGTTGCTGATGACCCGGGGGGCGCTCACCACCTTCTCCATCGCCAACGACGTAGCGAAATACTTCGCCATCATCCCGGCGATGTTCCTCTCGCTCTATCCCCAGCTCCAGGCGCTCAACGTCATGGGTCTCGCCTCGCCGCAGAGCGCGATCCTCTCGGCCATCATCTTCAACGCCCTCGTCATCGTGGCGCTGATCCCGCTGGCCCTGAGGGGCGTGACCTACCGGCCGGTCGGCGCCGCCGCGCTGCTCCGCCGCAACCTCCTCGTCTACGGCCTCGGCGGCGTGCTCGTGCCCTTCGTGGCCATCAAGGTCATCGACCTCGCCGTCACCGCCCTCCACCTCGCCTGAACGAACGGTCCTGGGAGACCTGCCATGTCCAACCCGCAACCCATGTCCGATCCGCAACCCATGGCGAATCGCCTGCCGATGTCGAATCCGCTCCGTCCCGCCCTCATCCTGCTCGTCGCCCTGACGGCGCTCACCGGCCTCGCCTACCCGCTGGCCGTCACCGGTCTCGCCGGGACGATCTTTCCCGCCGAGGCCGCCGGCAGCCTGATCACCCGGGACGGGAAGGTGGTCGGATCGAGCCTGATCGGCCAGAGCTTCACCGGCGCGGGCTACTTCCATGGCCGGCCCTCGGCCACGACGGCGCCCGACCCGGCCGATGCGTCGAAGACCGTGGCGGCTCCCTACAACGCGGCGAACTCGATGGGCTCGAACCTCGGGCCGACCAGCGCCGCGCTCGCCGAGCGCGTGCGGGCCGAGCGCGACGCGCTGAGGGCGGAGAACCCGGACGCAGCGGTGCCGGTCGATCTCGTCACCGCGAGCGGCTCGGGGCTCGACCCCGACGTCACGCCGGACGCCGCCCTCTTCCAGGTGCCGCGCGTCGCCCGGGCCCGCGGCCTGCCGGAGGACAGGCTCCGCGCGCTCGTCGCCGGGCAGGTCCGGGGCCGCACGCTGGGTCTGCTCGGGGAGCCGCGCGTCAACGTTCTGGCGCTCAATCTGGCCCTGGACGATCTCGCCCGCCGCTGACCCTCTGGGATAGGATCGCGCATGCCCGAGACCGGCCGCGACCCCAACCGCCCCTCGCCCGACGCGCTGCTCGAAGCCGCCCGCCGGGAGGAGCGGACGCGCGGACGGCTCAAGGTCTTCCTTGGCGCCGCCCCCGGCGTCGGCAAGACCTACGAGATGCTGACGGTCGGCCGGGCCCGGCTGAAGGCCGGCACGGACGTGGTCGTCGGGGTGGTGGAAACGCACGGGCGGGCCGAGACCGAGGCCCTGCTCGACGGCTTCGAGGTCGTCGCCCGCCGGCCGGTGCGCTATCACGGCACGGTCCTGCAGGAGATGGACCTCGACGCGCTGCTGGCCCGCCGGCCGCAACTCGCGCTCGTGGACGAACTCGCCCACACCAACGCGCCGGGCTCTCGCCACCCGAAGCGCTACCAGGACGTCGAGGAACTGCTCGACGCCGGCATCGACGTCCTCACCACGCTCAACATCCAGCACGTCGAGAGCCTCAACGACGTGGTGGCGGCGATCACCCGCATCCGGGTGCGCGAGACGGTGCCGGACGGGGTGCTCGACCGGGCCGACGACATCGAGGTGGTCGATCTCAACCCGGACGACCTCGTCGAGCGCCTGAAGGCCGGCAAGGTCTACCTGCCCGCCGACGCCGAGCGGGCGCTCGGGCACTACTTCTCGCGCGGCAACCTCACGGCCCTGCGCGAGCTCGCCCTCCGGCGCACCGCGGACCGGGTGGACGACGAACTCCTCGGGCACATGCGGGCGAACGCGATCCCGGGGCCCTGGGCGGCGGGCGAGCGGGTCCTCGTCTGCGTCAGCGAGGACCCGCGCTCGGCCGGCCTCGTGCGCTACGCCAAGCGGCTGGCCGATCGGCTGCACGCTCCCTGGACGGCGCTCTCCATCGAGGGACCGCGCGCCGCATCCCTGCGCGAGGGCCAGCGCGACCGGATCGCCGAGGTCCTGCGCCTCGCCGACCGGCTCGGCGGGGACGCCATGACCCTGCCGGGCGGCCGGCGCATCGCCGACGACATCCTGGCCTATGCCCGCTCGGCCAACGTCAACCATGTCGTGGTGGGCAAGGCGACGCGTTCCTGGCTGTTCGAACTCGTCAACGGCTCGGTCGTGCACGACCTCGTGCGGCGCAGCGGCAACATCAGCGTCCATGTCGTTCCCGGAGAGGCCGTCGCGCCGGAGGCGGCGCCGCGCCGGTCCGTGGCGACCGCGCCGCCGCGCCGGGCCTTCGAGACGCGCGCCTATGCCCTGGCTCTCGCCGCGACGGGTGCCGGGCTCGGCCTCGCCGTGCTGCTCCAGCCCTATACGGGCGTGGAGAACGCCGACCTCATGCTGCTCACCGCCGTGGTGGCCGTCGCGGTCCGGTGGGGGCTCGGCCCCTCGCTCACCGCGGTCCTGGCCGCCTCGCTGTCCTACAACTTCTTCTTCCTGCCGCCGGTCTACACCTTCACCATCGCCGACCCGACCAACATCGCGGCCTTTCTGCTCTTCACGCTGGTCGCCGTGCTGGTCTCGAACCTCGCCGCCCGGGCGCGCGCGGTCGCGGTGGTCGCCCAGGCCCGCGCCCGCTCCACGGAGCGGCTCTTCGGCTTCTCGCGCAAGCTCGCGGCCTGCGGGACGCTCGACGACGTGCTCTGGGCCACCTCCGCGCAGGTCGCCACCATGCTGCGGGTCCGGGTCGTCCTGCTGCTGCCCGAGGGCGCCGCCGTCACCGTGCGGGCCGGCTACCCGCCCGAGGACAGGCTGGACGAGGCCGACCTCGCGGCCGCCCAATGGGCCTTCGACAACGACCGCCCGGCGGGCCGCGCCGCCGACACCCTGCCGGGCGCGCGGCGCCTGTTCCTGCCGATGCGCACGGGGCGCGGCACCATCGGGGTCATCGGCCTCGACGCGGACGGCACGGGGCCGATCCTGACGCCGGAGGGCCGCCGCCTCCTCGATGCCCTGGCCGACATGGGCGCGCTCGCCATCGAGCGCGTGCGCCTCGTGGAGGATCTCGACCGGGCCGAGCGCGCTGCCGAGACCGACCGGCTCCGGCAGGCCCTGCTCACCTCGATCAGCCACGACCTGCGCACCCCGCTGGCCTCCGTGCTCGGCTCCGCCAGCACCCTGCGCGACCTCGATGCGGCGCTCGCGCCGGAAGCGAAGGCGGATCTCCTGGCAACCATCATCGCGGAGGCGGAGCGGCTCAACCGCTTCATCGTCAACCTGCTCGACATGACCCGCCTGGAGGCGGGCGCCGTCGCCCCGAACCTCTCGGCGCAGGACGTGGCCGAGACCGTCGACACCGCCCTGCGCCGGGTCGAGGCCGTGCTCGCCGGGCACCGGGTCTCGGTCGCGGTCGCACCGGACCTGCCGACGCTCCGGCTCGACCCCGTGCTGTTCGAGCAGGTGCTGGTCAACCTGCTCGACAACGCCGCCAAGTACGCGCCCGAAGGAACCATGGTTACGGTCCGCGCCCGAATGGAGGGCCGCCGCGTGCGCATCGAGGTCCTGGACGAGGGGCCCGGCCTGCCCGAGGGCGACGTCGAGCGGGTGTTCGACAAGTTCTACCGGGTGCGCCTGGGCGACCGGGTCCGGGCCGGCACGGGCCTCGGTCTCGCCATCGCGCGCGGCTTCGTCGAGGCGATGGGCGGCACCGTCACCGCGGCCAACCGGCCGGATCGGACCGGCGCCGTCTTCACCGTCACGCTGCCGGTTCCGGCCCGGACCGTGCCAGGGGATCTCGCCGCATGAGCCCGACCGTCCTCGTCATCGACGACGAGCCCCCGATCCGCAAGCTGCTGCGCACCGGGCTCTCGACCCAGGGCTACGCCATCGTGGAGGCGGCGAGCGCCGCCGCCGCCCTGGACCTGCTCGCCCGGCAGAGCCCGGACCTCGTCATCCTCGACCTCGGCCTGCCCGACATGCGCGGGCACGACCTGCTGCGCGCCATCCGGGCGGGCCACCCCGCCCTGCCCGTCGTGGTGCTGTCGAGCCGCGACGACGAGGGCGGCAAGGTCGAGGCGCTCGATCTCGGCGCCGACGACTACGTGACGAAGCCCTTCGGCATGGCCGAACTCCTGGCGCGGCTGCGCGCGGCGCTCCGCCACCAGCTCGCCGTGCAGGGCGAGCGCCCGGTCTTCCGGATCGACGGCCTCTCCGTCGATCTGGTCCGGCGCATCGTGAAGGTCGGGGACGACGTGGTGAAGCTCACCCCCCGCGAGTACGACTTCCTGCGCGTCCTCGTGCTGCACGCCGGCAAGGTGCTGACCCACGCCCAGCTCATGCAGGCGGTCTCGGCCTCCTCCGAGCCGCAATACCTGCGCGTCTACATGCGCCAGCTCCGGCAGAAGCTGGAGGTCGACCCCGAGCGCCCGCGCATCCTCCTGACCGAGACCGGCGTCGGCTACCGCCTGCGGGCGCCCGACGACGAGCCGGGCCGAGACGCACGACCGGCCGACCGCGCCGCGCCGGTCCCGGGAGGAGCCCCGGGACCGGATGCGTGACGGCGCGGGGCGGGCGCTCTCACAGGCGCAGCGCGACGCGCTCCCCGGACAGGCGCACGGCGTCCGGCCGGTGTCCGGTCTCGTCCTCGGCGTAATCGATCGCGTCCCGCCGGCTCCGGAACAGGCCGCCGGCGCGCCCGTGGACCTCGAACGCGACCCAGCGGCCCTCCGGGTCCTGGCCGACGACGAACCGGGCGTCGGCCGGGGCGGGATCGGCAGGTTGGGCGCCGGTCTGCGCGGGCGCGGCCTGGATGACGGGAGGCATCGGCTGTCCGGGGTTCGCGCGGTCGCCTGGGACCGCGCCACGAAGCTCTGCCGAGTCGCGTTAGGATGCGAGCGGGCGCGGGCGCCCTTCCCATCAGTATCGCATCAGGATCTTCGGGCGATGGAGACCCGGCACCCTGGGAAGCGATGCCGTGTCGCCCATCTGGACACCACGCGGCCGCATCGGGCCGCAGCGAGCGGGAGCGCGCGTTGCGTAAGTTGGCATTGCCTGTCGGCCGCGAGGCCCTTCTTCCGCTGGGGCTGGCTGTCCTCTTGGTGCTCGGCGCTCTCACGGCGTTTCAGGTGACGCGGCCCACGACGCTCACCATCGCGGTCGCCCCGGAGGGGGGCACGGAGCCCGCCCTGCTGCGCGCCTACGCCGACGAACTCGCCCGCCGGAGGCTCGGGATCCGGCTGAAGGTCCTGCCCTTCGCCGGGGTGCGCGAGAGCGCGGAGGCGCTCAAGGCCGGCAAGGCCGATCTGGCGGTGGTCCGCCCGGACGTCGCGATGCCGGGCAATGGCCTGACGCTGGCGGTCCTGCGCGAACTCGCGGCGTTCGTGGCGGCCCCCGCCGCCTCCGGCATCAAGGGCGTCCCGGACCTCGCGGGCAGGCGCCTGGGCATGCTGGCGAGCCGGACCGCCGACAGGACGCTCGTCGGCGACCTCGCCGCCCATCACGGGCTCGAACTCCTGACGGAGGCGGCGAGCGGGAGCGCCCCGCAGACGGCCGTCGCGCTCGTCCCGGTGGCGGAGGCCGACGTCGCGGCGGCGCTCGGCGCGGGACGGATCGACGCCCTGGTGCTCGTGACGACACCCACCTCCCCGGCCGCGAGACGGCTCGTCGACCATGTCCGGGCGGCGAGCCCCGACGGGGAGGTCACGCTGATCGGGGTGCCGGACGCCGCCGCGGTGCTGGCGCGTTGGCCGCGCCTGCAGCCCGTCACGGTCCCGGCGGCCCTCTTCGGCGGCAACCCGCGCCTGCCGGCCGAGGATGTCGCGACGGTCGGCTCCTCCTACCGCCTGATGGCGCGCGCCGACCTCTCCCGCAGCCTCGCCGCCGAGGTCACCCAGCACCTGTTCGAGATGCGCGCGGCGCTCGCCGAGACCGTTCCCGCCGCCGAGGACGTCACGCACCCCGCCTACGAGGACACGGCGGACGCCACCAGCGCGCGCCTGCCGATCCACCCGGGCGCGATCGACTATTACGAGCGCGAGCAGGAGACCTTCATCGAGCGCTACGAGAGCTGGATCTACCTCGTGGCGATCCTGGCCGGCGGCGTCGGCTCGACGGCCGCTTGGCTGCGGCAACGGCTCGGGCGGATCCGCCGGGAGCGGATCGAGGTGGCGACGGCACGCCTGCTCGAACTGCGCTCCGAGGCGCGCCGCGAGACGGACCGCGCGCGCCTGGAGGGCATGGCGGGCGAGGTGGACGATCTCGCCGCCAGCATCGCGCGACACGCCCTCAACCGGCCGACCGAGCCCCGTACCCTTGCGGCCGCCAACGTGGCGATCGAGGCCGCGCGCTCGACGGTCGGGCGTGCGCGCGCCGGCACCGGGTGACGCCCGCGCTGTCCATTGGCACAGGCCGCGCGGGCCTTCGTATGCCGCTCCCGCCTTCAGCTCTTCGATTTCAGATAGGCGATCACATCGTTGATCTTCTTGTCGTCCTTGATGCCTTGGAAGATCATCTTCGTGCCGGGGACCTTGGCTTTGGGATCCTTCAGCCACTCGTGCAGATTGGCCTCGTCCCAGGTGAGGCCCGAATTCTTGAGCGCCGCGGAGTAGCTGTAGCCCTCATAGGTTCCGGCCTTTCGGCCGACGACGCCCTTGAGGTCCGGCCCGACGCCGTTCTTCTCGAAGTTGTGGCACGCCTTGCACGGGGCGAAGGCCTTCTCGCCGGCTGCCGGATCGCCCGCGTCCTGCGCATCGGCCGAGACAGGAAGCAGAAGCAGCAGGGCTGCGCCAAGGATGGGTGATCGCACGTTTTCCTCCCGTCGTTTATTCCATCTCCGAAACTACGGCAGCGGTCCGCCGCGACCAGAGGTCCTGCGCGCCGATCTCACGCGTTCGTGTAGGTGGGGGCGCCCCCGGGGTCGCGGGATCCGGGTGCAGGACCTGGGAGAGAAGAAGCCTGCCGAGCAGGACGGCGGCAGACCGGGAGTGGGCGTCACGCCATCGGGCTCACGTGGCCGCAGGAATGATACGCGCGCGACCGACACAGTTGCGCGGCCGCGTGCGATCCCGGCGTCGTCGTGCTGTTCCGTCATCCTCGGATGTGGACGCCGTTCAATAATCAGTCCCGATGCGCCCACCTGCCCGCTCGGAACGTCGCCGTGGTGGCGCAGGACGAGGCGCGGTACAGCAACGATGTGGAGCTTCCATCGCCCGGACGCCCGAACCTGCGGAGATCCGACATGACGCTGGCTCTGGCCATACCGTTCGTCGAAGCCGCCGCGTTCACGGTGGGTTGCGCGCTCATCCACGGTCAGCGTCACAGGCCGGAGCGCGTGACCTTCGCCCTTTTCGGCCTGCTCTGCCTTGTCGCACTCGGCGGATTGGCGCTCGCCCTCGCGCATGTCGGGCCCGCCGACCCCGTCCGGGCGACGGCGGAGCTCCCCTTCGAGAACCATGCCGCGGGAGCCATACGGTACTGAGATCGTGTCGGGATAGGGCTCGCAGCGCAGCCTCTCGCACACGCACGCCGGGATCCCGATCGGTCGGCGAAGGCCGTCGGGCGCTTAGCGAAGCCCGACGGCGGAGCTCGGCCCGGTCCAGGTCCGAAGAATGCGGAACCCGACAAGTCCCTCGTTCAGCGAGTGAAATCTGTGGTGAGCGCGCTGGGGCTCGAACCCAGGACCTACAGATTAAAAGACCTGATCAGGTGCTTGGCAGATCAGGCATATTCGGCGCGTGTTGCGCTTCGTGTTGCTTGGGCAGCATGTCTACGCCCGCTCACATAGCCTTACGACGCTCTCCGCGGCGTCAGGTAGCCTCCCCGATCAGACCGCGCTCGACGCCGGCCAGCATCGCCGCTTCGTCCTCCCGCGCCTCGAAGAGGTAGCCGTACCGGTCCATCGTCTGAGCGATGGAGGCGTGGCCCATCAGGCTCTGCACGCGCTTCGGATTGAGGCCTTGGTCGATCCAGAGCGCCGCCGCGGCGTGCCGCAGGGCGTGGAGGCCGTACTTCGCCACTGGCACCTTGACCGGCCTCCCCTCCTCGTCCTTGCCGTCCTTCAGCACCGTGACGCCGGCCGTGACCTGAAGCGGCCAGAACCAGCGATGCAGGATGTTCGCATGCCCCTGGATGGTGCCGGCCGTGGTCGGGAAGACGAGGCCAAGGGGCCCGATCGGGCACGCCAGCTTCCAGGCCTTCAACTCGCGGAGCAGCGTCGGCGGCAGCGGGATATCCCGGAGGCCTGCCTTGCTCTTCGGCGGCCCGAAGGCGTTGAACCGATCCGTTCGCTGGCGCACGTGCACCACGCCCTGCCTGAGGTCCACGTGCTGCCAGGTGAGCCCGCGCGCCTCTGAGCCCCGGAGGCCGGTGAACAGCAGCGTGAGGAGCAGCGGGCGCGAACGCTCGGGGCAGGCGTCGATGAGCGCCTTGAGCTCGGCCTTCGTCGGCATCACCGGCCGGGTGTCCTCGCGGCTCGAGCGCTTCACGGTCTTGGCGCTGCGCACGTTGTTCACGGCCACCAGCCCGCGCCGCTGCGCCTCCGTAACGATGCTCGACAAGCTGATGAGCACGCGGCGGCACAGCTCCCGCGAGCGGCCGGCCGTCAGCAGCTGGTCCACGAACTCGTTCACCAAGGGCGCCGTCAGGCGGGAGAGCTTCACAGCCCCGATCCGCGGGACGATGTGAAGCCGCACGTGCGTGCCGTACTGCTCCACCGTCGTCCGTTCGAGCTTGTCGCGCTCGCACCTCCGGATCCACAGATCGGCCGCCTCAGCGACGGTGAGCGACACGCTGTCTGGTGTGTGCGTCCCGGCGGCTACCTGCGCCCGCGCCGCCGTGAGGAAGGCGTCCGCCTCCTTGCGCGTCGGGAATTGGCGGAAGCGCCGCTTGCCCGCCCCGTCCACGTACCCGGCCAGCCAGGCGGTCTTCCCGCTCGGCAGGACCCGCTTTCGTATCGATGCCATCACAGCCACCTTGATTCCGAAAATCGCGCATAGGGTTCACGCTCGATGCACCCTTCAGATATAAAGTCAGATGGGGCTTGACCCGTCAACCATCGGAAGCTATTTCATATGAGCGGATCTGATCCATGGCACTGCTGAGCGAGATGGTTCAGGCCGTTGCAGGCGTCGAAGGCATCGAGCCTGTATCCGTTGGCATCTTCGCCCGACACGCTCGTGAGGCTGGCCTGATTACTCAGGGCGGCCGAGGTAGATCGGCAGCAAAGATGTCTTTTAAGGATGCCGCGAATCTTTTGATTGCGGTGAATGGATGCGCCTTAGCGAAGGAAGTCGCGTCCGGGGTGACGATTTACAGAAACTTGCGTCCAATGGCGTCCGAAGGAGCCGACTTTGTGGGCGTGGGCGCTCAGGGATCGACTTTCGGCTCTGACTTCGAGGTCATTTTGCGGATGATGGCGGAGGAAGGGCGCAACAAAATTCCCGGCGCGACTTTCGTGCGGTTCTTCAAGCCGTATCCGCTAGTAGAAATAACGATGCATCCACAATTCGACGGGGTGCCAGAGACTATATCAGTAAAGTATGGAGATAGCGATTCGGGACCTAGGTGGGATGGTCCCGATAGGTCGGACGAGACCGTTATCTCACATGTAACGTTGCAAAACGTTGCTAGCTTAATCGCAGGTTAGGAGCACTCAAATGGCAAATGATGCAACGCGCCCCATGGGCGCGAACGATACCGGCTTGTCTGACGACCCGGTGATCGTGGGCGCCGAGAACATCGCTGTGGTGATCTACGGCGAGACCGAGGGCCGGCGCGAGGGTAACGTCCGCCGGATCTACCACGCGATTTCGAAGAAGGAGCTGCCGACGTTCAGGCTCGGTGGGCGGGTACACGCCCGGCGCAGCACCATCCTGGCGTGGATCGAGCGGCAGGAGAGCGCAGCGTGAGTGCTTCCCGTCCAGGCACCGTTCGCGGCGATCAAGCCGTCTACGCCGGCCGGGTGTGCATCGGCTTCATCCGCGGGACTGCTGGAGGCGCCATCGCCTTCGATGCTGACGGCAACAAGGTCGGCAGCTTCCCCTCACGTCGGGCCGCTGCGGCAGCCCTCTCAAAATCGGGAGAGGGTCAATGATGGCTGCCGACCATCAGGCGCTTCTTCGCCGCCCCTCAGATCTGACGAGCGCACCGGGGCCCTGGTCCTACGTGCCGAGCACGATCCGAGGCCGGATGAGCGAACACCCAATGCGGTGGACCACCGACTACTTCATCCGCGACGCAAAGCACCGCGTGCTCGCTGTGCTGGACGAGGACACGAACCCACGGGACGGCCGGGCGATGGCAGCGGCCTTCCTTCTGATCCACGCGTCGGAGGCAGCCATGCGGTCTCTCGGCACGGTCGACCTCACGAAGTTGGAGGAGGCGGCCGGCACCGCGGTGAAGAGCGCCTTGGACGAACTTCGTGCTGCCCTGACTGCGGCTACGAACACGGAGGGGAGCATCGGATGATCACAGCCCCAGCCCGGGGCGGAGCGCATCTGGAACGGCGAAGGGCGGTCGCTGGGAACAACCGCCCTTCAGAAACCGGTTCAGGTTTGCTTGAGAAAGCTCCGTCTACATACCGCGCCGACACGGCGGCGCCAATAGATACCGTTCAGAATTTTCCTCTGGACTGGAAAACTCGGCGAGGCCGCGCAGCCTTTCGGCTGGCAGACATCAGAAGGCTGGCGACAGCCCGAGCCCACCCCGCCTCCGCCAGTGGCTGCCCCGACTGCGGCTCAGGCGCTGCCCCATGCCCTGGCGCTGGGATCCAGGCCGCCACGTCCGCTTCGGCCGGAGGACTTCGGCGCGCTGCCGCCGGCCCGGCCGCAGGCCTGAGCGCCCGGCCTCAACAGCCATCGTCCGCCGGGTGAGGGTATGGTCATCATGACCATCCCACCAGAACTGCCGGCGGACATTGAGGCTGAGGTGGTCGCCGAGGTGAGCCGGATCGTGCACGCTTCCCGCCGCGACCCGATGGTGACAGCTGAAAGGGTGGAGGGCGTCGGTGGCACGTCCTGGGACAGCACGCTGCTGTGCTGCAGAGCAGGAGGTGCAATGCAGGATGCGGAGTTGGACCGCCCGGCGGGCAAACGCGCATAATGCACTCTCCCCACAACGAGAATCAGAAGTAGACACTGCACTTACCCACTGCGCCGCAGTCTGATAGATCATTCACAGCAGGATATGGCGGCGCAAATGTAGAGTTACCACCTGCTATCATGAGGCAAAAGATCTATAGCTATCGCTTTTGATTTCATTTTTTGATCCGTTCATTATTCCTGAAAGCAGTTGCAGCATTTATTATTCGTTCAAATATTTCCGTTTCATCTTTCAGCAGCTTGCGATTTTCTAACATTTCGGTGGTTGTGCCGTTAGCGATAGCGGGAGGGCTAGAGTAGAAGGCCATTGCCTTCAGTACTTCAGCGGTAGAGACAACAGATTTATTCTCTGCATACATTTTCAAAATAAGCAGATTTTCCTCCCTATTACGCTTTATCTGCTCGAAATACCTAAATTCTTCCATAGACACTCGATGTTGCCGAAGAAAAAAGAAAGCCACAAATTCTATAAAAAATAGAACGCCCAAGGTTGGTGCTAATATGACTAATCTGCTCAGCAGGTCTAGTTCGTTTGGCAAGTCGACTGTTCGAAAGTATAAAAACAAGAGTCCGGATGCTGCAATAGTGACCCCAACAAATAAGTATATACTGGATCTGCGATATATATCGGCCGCAGTGTTTGACGACTTGAAGGCGTAGTATGCTAGTAATTCCCTAGGATCAAGATTTTGAGAGGCTTCAATGGCGGTTATTTCCGACGATGACATGGCGCGAAACAAGCTGGCACGCCTCTCCGCGTCTCCCGCCCCTTTTCCAGGCATCTCCCTTACGGCGACAAGCGCATTCCGCTCAGCAATACGCCTAGCTCTAATAAGTTCGAAAGGAAAACCTCCGAAAACTATAAGGGAGAGCAGCGGCATTAATAAAGCCAAGGCTGTATACATCCCCCAGAAGGGATGTTGTGAGTACCAATCGAGTATTTTTGTCGGGCTGTAAAAATACATTTTGCCGAATATTACCGCCGGGATTATGGCGACGGCAGCCCATATCATGGTCTCTACACTTCGTACTGTTTCGACGGAAGTTTTATCCGATTGTTGCACCAGTGTTTTGAATATCGAACTAAGAATCATCTTGTTCATATAAGTAACAGAATATAGTCGGCGACGAGGCATTTCAATTTCCAGCGTGTTGATTTGTTTTACAGATGAGGCGAGCCGCTACTTCTCGATCTTTTTTGATCGAGGGCCTGCGAAACTTGGTAGGCGGTCGATAGCTTTCATGAAAGCATCTTTGCCGTGCCATGAGGCGAGGCAAACAGTTTGACAAGCAACTCCAGACCACCCAACATCTGCCACTACCGACGTTACAGCTCCAGATATAATAATAGAGGCCATGCGACTATTCTCGATATGGTCAAACAATTTCGATAGTATGTATAGGGCGCGCTTTGCCTCATGCCGGGGATCGAACTTTTGGCGAGGTCTTACGGAGTTTTCATCCGACAGCGCGGAAGCAATATCCTCCAATTCGGCTATGATGTCAGAAGTTGAATTTAGACCCAGCGATCGGATGGCAAGAGCCGCATTCTCTATGCGGCAGCCAAGAGCGCTGTACTCTGCATGCTTATGGCTGAGTGCCTTGTCCGATATGCTGTCAATTTCTCTAATGTCAGCCGCAAATTCACCGAATACGGATATGACCGTTTCGGGATTCCTATTGTATCTCCGATACTTTATATAAGGAAGCGTGAGGCAGTGTTTCGCCTTTTGTTCGGAAAAATCATAATCAAAAGCATATATGAATAAGGGGCCGTTATTCTTACAGAATATCTGAAGTTGATTAAGGTACTCGACATCGTAGTAGCTGACCATAACAAAGGCGCCGGTAAGTTCGGCGTCCTTGTCCCGGATCTTATCGGTCGATTTGCGATGGACAAAACCTAGGTCGTATCGCCGCCGAATTTCGGTTCGGAAATGCGATAGCTCGGAGCCATCGAAGTCTCCGACCAGCAAGGCGGTTCGCTTCGGCCGTTTCGGTTGCAGAATGGCTTGCGTTGACATCGCCTGAACGCGTTCGAGCGGTGAAGCCTAACCGCGACAAGCTGGGCAGGCAGTTTGTTACCGGTGCTGGAAGGCTGATTGTCCACAGGTTTGCGGTACCTGCGATGAGCTTCGACCCTGCCGCAGCCCCACTCAGCGCGAAGCTTTTCCACGACCTCACATCGGCCGCTGAGACCCGTTCCACGTTGCGCTCGTGTTGCGTGGACCTGCCAACGACCTGGCGTAACCCATTGTAGAAACAGGGTGCGTGTTGCAGCTCCTGGCAACACGGTTCTCGGCTTGTTCAGGCATGAAAAAGCCCGCCAAGTCATTGACCTGACGGGCGAAATCTGTGGTGAGCGCGCTGGGGCTCGAACCCAGGACCTACAGATTAAAAGTCCGTTGCTCTACCAGCTGAGCTACGCGCTCGCGTTCGTCTCACCGCCTGTCGCGGGGATGAAGCGTGGCCCGCAATAGGGGAGCGGTCTGGGCGGGTCAACCGGGAAGGTGGCGCGGCCTGGCCGTTTGCCCCAGCGCCGCCACGGTTCGGTGACAGCGGCGGTGGGATGAGCCGTGAAGCCCTGGATATCCAGCCTCTCCGCTCCGGGCCCGCGCAGGCGTGGCGCGGCTTCGCGGCTGCCTTCTGCGGCGCGGCCCTCGCCGTCGGACTCGCCGTCGCGGGTCTCGTGGCCGCCCTGGATCCCTACGGCCTGCGAGCAGGGCGCGGCCGGGCGGCCGGCCCTATCATGGACCGCAATCAGCGCTTCATGTACCCCCAGATCGCCCGCAGCGGTGCCTTCGACGCCGCGGTGTTCGGAACCTCGACGGCCCGCCTGCTGGATCCCGAGGCGCTCGGTGCGGCCTTCGGGGGGCGCTTCGCCAACCTCGCCGTCAACGCGGCGACGCCCGACGAGCAGGGGCGCCTCGCCGGGCTCTTCCTCGCCGCGGGGCGGCCCCGGATGGTGCTGTTCGGGCTCGACGCGACGTGGTGTGCCGTCGCTCCGCCGGCTCGGACCCAGCATCCCTTCCCGGACTGGCTCTACGCGCCCGGCGCGCCCCGCGGCCTCTGGCACCAGGTGAGCTGGCAGGGACTGACAGTGGCGGCCGGTGTGGCGCTGCATGCCCTGCACCTCCTGCCCGCCCGCATCCGGCCCGACGGCTATGCGGTGTTCACGCCGCCGGAGGCGGCCTACGACCTCGCCCGCGCGCGGGCGCACATCCGTGCGGGGACCGCCGCGGATCCCGACGCGGCGGCGCCTGCCGCCGCCGAGCCGGCGGAGGGCGGAATGCCCGCGCTCGACCGGCTCGACGCGCTGCTCGCGAGCCTGCCGCGCGAGACGCGGCGAATCCTGGCCTTCATGCCGGTCCACGCCGCGGCGCAGGGGCAGCCCGGCACGCCGGCCGGCCGGCGCGAGGCGGCGTGCAAGGCTCGCGCCGCCGAGATCGGCCGGGCGCGCGGCGCCCTGGTCGTCGATTTCCGCATTCCCTCCCCGGTCACCACCGAGGACGCGAACTACTGGGACGCCCTGCACTACCGCCTGCCGGTAGCGGACCGGATCGTCGCGGCCCTGAAGCGCGCTGCCGAGACCGACGAGGATGCGCCGGACGGCTTCTACCGGGTGCTCGCCCGCCCCTGAGGCGAGATGGGTCGCGGTGTCGAGAGGCCCCAGGCCTCTCGCGGGTGCAGGGCGGAGCCCTGCTTGGCCGGTGACGGGCCGCCGCGATCCGCGTTCAGGCTCCGGCCTTGGCGGCGACCTCAGCCCGCTCCCAGCCCGCGCGGGTCTCCTCCGCGAAGGCCAGGAACCGGCCCGCCCGGATTGCCGTCCGCATGCCCGCCATCAGGTCCTGGTAGTAGGCGAGGTTGTTCCAGGTCAGCAGCATCATGCCGAGGATCTCGTCCGAACGGACGAGGTGGTGGAGGTAGGCGCGGGAATAGTCGCGCGCCGCCGGGCAGGCGGAGGCCTCGTCGAGGGGCCGCGTGTCCTCGGCGTGGCGGGCGTTGCGCAGGTTGATCCGGCCGTGACGGGTATAGGCGAGGCCGTGGCGCCCGGCGCGGGTCGGCATCACGCAGTCGAACATGTCGACGCCCCGCTCGACAGAGCGCAGGAGGTCGTCGGGTGTGCCGACGCCCATGAGGTAGCGGGGCTTGTGGGCCGGCAGGTGCGGCTCCACCGTCTCGATCATGGCGAGCATCACGGCCTGGGGCTCGCCCACCGCGAGGCCGCCGATGGCGTAGCCCTTGAGATCGAGATCGACCAGGGCCCGCGCGCTCGAGACGCGCAACTCGGGGATGTCGCCGCCCTGCACGATGCCGAACATCGCTTTGCCCGCCTGCTCGCCGAAGGCCACACGGCAGCGCTCGGCCCAGCGCAGCGACAGGCGCATCGCCTTCTCGATCGCCTCCGGGGGGGCGGGCAGGCGCACGCATTCGTCGAGCTGCATCTGGATGTCGGAGCCGAGCAGGCCCTGGATCTCGATGGAGCGCTCCGGGCTCATGCGGTGGGCGGTGCCGTCGATGTGCGAGCGGAAGGTGACGCCGTCCTCGTCGAGCTTCCGCAGGGCGGAGAGCGACATCACCTGGAAGCCGCCGGAATCGGTGAGGATCGGGCCGTCCCAGCGCATGAAGCGGTGGAGGCCCCCGAGCCGGGCCATCCGCTCGGCGCCGGGCCGCAGCATCAGGTGGTAGGTGTTGCCGAGGACGATGTCGGCGCCGAGATCGCGCACCTGATCGGCGTACATCGCCTTCACGGTCGCGGCCGTGCCCACCGGCATGAAGGCCGGCGTGCGGACCACGCCGCGCGGCATCGTGACCGCGCCGGTGCGGGCGCGGCCGTCCGTGCCGTGGACGGCGAAGCGGAAGTCGGGCGTGGCCTGGGGCTCGGTCATGGATGCGCTCATGGGGTGTCCGTGCGCGCGGCCGGGAAGAGCAGGCTGGCGTCGCCGTAGGAGTAGAAGCGGTAGCCCGCAGCGATCGCGTGAGCGTAGGCCGCCCGCATCGTGTCGAGGCCCGAGAAGGCCGAGACCAGCATGAACAGGGTCGAGCGCGGCAGGTGGAAGTTCGTCATCAGGGCGTCGACCGCGCGGAAGCGGTAGCCCGGGGTGATGAAGATCTCGGTCGGGCCGGCGAAGGGGTGGAGGCAGCCGGTCTCGTCTGCGGCGCTCTCCAGAAGGCGCAGGGCCGTGGTGCCGACCGCGACGACCCGGCCGCCCCGCGCGCGGACCGCGTTGAGGGCGTCCGCGGTGGCGGCGTCGATGTGTCCGATCTCGGCGTGCATGCGGTGCTCTGCGGTGTCCTCCGCCTTCACCGGCAGGAAGGTGCCGGCGCCGACATGCAGCGTGACGTGGTGCCGTTCGAGGCCGGCGGCGTCGAGGGCGGCCAGCAGGTCCTCGGTGACGTGCAGGCCGGCGGTCGGCGCGGCGACAGCGCCGGGCTCGCGGGCATAGACCGTCTGGTAGTCGGCCGCGTCCCGCTCATCGACCGGGCGCTTGCCCGCGATGTAGGGGGGCAGCGGCAGGATTCCGAGCGCGGCGATCCGCTCGTCGAGGAGCGAGCCCGCGAGGTCGAACCGCAGCACGACCTCGCCGCCCTCCCCCTTCGCCGCCACGGTGGCGTCGAGCTGCGCGAGGTCGCAGGCCGCGTCCGTCCCGGTGCCGAACCGGATCCGGTCGCCCGCCGCGAGGCGCTTGGCGGGCCGCGCGAAGGCGCGCCAGCAATCCGGCGCCTCGCGCAGATGCAGCATCGCCTCCATGCGCTGGCCGGGCGCGCCGGGGCGCAGGCGCAGGCCGTGCAGGCGCGCCGGGATCACCCGCGTGTCGTTGAAGACCAGGGCATCGCCCGGCCGCAGGAGGCCCGGCAGGTCGGCCACACGGCGGTCGGCGAGGCCGGAACCCGGATCCACCACGAGCAGCCGCGCCGAGCCGCGCGGCTCGGCGGGTCGCAGCGCGATGCTCGTCTCGGGCAGGTCGAAATCGAAGAGGTCCACACGCATCGGGCGCCACCTGCACGGAATGCGCGCGCGAATCAATTTCCCGGACCGGCGCAGCGGAACTTGAGCGGGGCGGTTCGGGTTGCGGCGAAGCCCCTGCCCGGCAGGGATGGACACGACGGGAGGCCGCCGATGCCCTGGTTCTCGCTGCGCCCGCGCGATCCGGCCGATCCGCGCTGGCCGCTTCCCGATGAGCCCGAGGTGGCGCTGAAGGCCGCCGACGCCGCTGAGGCGCGGGCGAAGTTCGCGCAGGCCTATCCCAGCGAGCCCTTCGGCACGCCGGCCGTGCCGGTGCCCGATGCAGGGGCCGGGAGCTTTCGCAACGATCCGGACGCCCTGGTGGTCTCCGAGACGGCCGAGCCGCCGGCTCGGCGGGCGTGAGGCGAGCCATGGCGACGCCTGCCGGGCGCAGGCCCCGGATCACCCTCGACGGACAGCTCGTCGGCTACTGGGAGCGCGAGGCCGCCCGCCTCGACGCGCTGGCGGCGGAGGCCCGGTTCGGCTGGCAACGGCGGCGCTACCTCCGAAAAGCCGAACAGGCCCGCGCTCAGGCCGGGCGCAGCCGCGCCCGCGAGGTCGCGCGGGGGAACGCTCCACCCGACGCGCCCTCTCCGGAACCGGTGGCCACGGCCGCCGCGCCGGATGAAAAGTGAGCCCGAGATCCTCCGCCTCGCCGATCCGGGGCCCGCGTCCGCCGCCGCATGGCGGCTGTTCGCCTCCGTCCAAGCGGAACTCGCGGCCTGTCTGCCGGCGGAGGCCACGATCGAGCATGTCGGCGCGACCGCGGTGCCCGGCTGCCTCGGCAAGGGCGATCTCGACATCGCCGTGCGGGTCCCGCCCGACCGCTTCGCTGCCTGTCGGGCAGTCCTCGGCCGGCGCTACCCCGACAATCCCGGCTCCGTCCGGACCGCCGACTTCGCCGCCTTCCAGGACGAAGCGACCGAGCCGCCGCTCGGTATCCAGCTCGTCGCGCTCGGATCGGAACTCGACGTCTTCGTGCGCTTCCGCGACCGGCTCCGGATCGACCGCGCTCTGGCCGGGCACTACAACGCGCTGAAGCAGGCCCATGCCGGTCGACCCATGGCGGCCTACCGCGCGGCGAAGGACGCGTTCATCGCGGCGGCTCTGGCCGCTCCGGCCGAGGCTCGGCCCGGCGATAGCCCAGGCTAAGACCTTTGCCGTGGCCTTGTGGGCCGAGAGTCCCGTATGCGCCCCGGATCCCAACCGGACCCAGCAGCATGAACCGCACCCAGAAGGCCGCGCTCGCCAGCGCCGGCATCGGCCTCGCCGTCACCGGGCTGAAGTTCCTGGCCTGGTGGCTCACCGGCAGCCTCGCGCTCTGGTCGGACGCGCTGGAAAGCATCATCAACGTCGTGGCGGCCTGCGGGGCCTTCGTGGCGCTGCGCGTGGCCGGCCGGCCGGCGGATGCCGATCACCCCTACGGCCATCACAAGGCGGAGTTCTTCTCCGCGGTGATCGAGGGCATCCTGATCGCGGTGGCGGCGCTGCTGATCCTGCGCGAGGCCTATTACGGCATCCTGGAGCCGAAGCCGATCGAGGCGCCGGCGCTGGGTCTCGCGGTCAACGCCGTGGCGACGGTGGTCAACGGGGTCTGGGCGGTCGCGCTGCTGCGCTGGGGTCGGGCGTGGCGCTCCCCCGCGCTGATCGCCGATGCGCGCCACGTGCTCGCCGACGTTGTCACCTCGGTGGGCGTGCTCGCGGGCCTCGGCGCCGTGCTCGCCACGGGCTATCCCGTCCTCGATCCCCTCGTGGCGGGTCTGGTGGCACTCAACATCCTGTGGTCGGGCTGGACCATGGTACGTGAATCGATCGACGGTCTGATGGACCGGGCCGCTCCGCCCGAGATGGTCACGGAGATCCGCGCCCTGATCTCGCGGCACGGTTCGGGTGCCCTGGAGGCGCACGACGTACGCACCCGCTCGGCCGGCCAGGCGACCTTCATCGATTTCCACCTCGTGGTGCCGGGCGAGATGAGCGTGCGGGAGGCCCATGCGATCTGCGACCGGATGGAGGGCGCGCTGGAGGCCGACATCCCCGGCGCGGTCGTCACGATCCACGTCGAGCCCGGTGAGGAGGCCAAGGGTTTCGGTCTCCCGGTGATCTGAGCGTGGCGCGGGACGCCGCCGACGATTGTCACGCGAGCGCGATTTCCCTTCCCGGTTGAATTATGGCTGATGCCGGATCGCCCGGCTCGGCCGGGATCGCCGTCAGAGACATCGAATCATGCGCCGCCTCGTCCTCACCGCCTGCCTGCTCTCGTTCACCGCCGGTCCGGTCCCGGCACAGGATCGGCTGCTTGCACCGACGCTCTCCTGCCAAGCGCTCAAGACGGCGGTGGCGCGCGGCCGCGAGGTCGTCGTGGCGTCGAGCGACACGGCCTACGACGTCGTGCATGCGGATGGTGGCGCGTGCCTCAACGTCAACGGCGAATCGAGCGAGCCGGCCTACGTGCCGACGACGGACGAGCCGAGCTGCCTGGCGGGCTGGCGCTGCATGCAGCGCAGCAGCGACGGCAGCAGCAGCCACTGAGGGATTCCGCGGCGCCCTCGGGGCGCGGCTCCGGCATCCGGCGTCCGCCGATGGGGGCGAGGTCCGGGTGCATCCCGGCACGCTCGTCCCGGGAGGCGTGGGGCCGGAGGAGCGTGCCGCGCCTGTCCCCCGATGCGCGGCACGGAAAAAGCCCGACCTTTCGGCCGGGCTCGTAACAAGTCGGAAGCTTTTGGAAGACCCGTGTGGGCGCCGGGGCGCCCACACGGCGAGGCCGGGAGGCTTAGAAGTCGCGCTGGACGCGGGCGCGGACCTGGAACACGTCGGCGTTGGTGACGGT